>CALYTA010000256.1 GCA_945486175.1 uncultured Clostridia bacterium
CAGGGAAAAAGCTTCAGCGATATGTCGAAGAAGCAGCGCTATCTGATCTTTGACATTTTTATTGCATATTTTGCGATGGGACTGTATCTGATCCTGATCGGATCGGCACTTCCCTCAATTAAGGCGGAATACGGCATCAGCTACGGCATCGGCGGGCTGATGATGTCCGCCCAGCAGGTCGGCTATCTGGTGATCGGTGTATTTGCCAGCATGATTGCGCGCCGGTTTCCGGTAAAGGCAGTTTATCTGGGTCTCGGTATTCTGGCTTTTGTCGGTCTTGCGCTGATGATGGTGACGGGCAATCCATTCGTGCTGCTGTTTGCCATGCTGCTGACCGGCATCTGCAAGGGCAGCACCTGCAATTTCGGCAACCAGTTTGTCAGCACGATGTCAGGCAGCAACGCGAGCCTGCTCAATCTGGCACAGGCATTTTTTGCCGTCGGCGCCTGCGCCGCACCGCTGGTGGCGATGGTGTGCGGCTCGTCATGGCGTCTGGCGTTTGCCATCACAATTGCGGTTGGTATTGTGATGTTTCTGCACGGCCTGCGCGTGGAGATTGGACCGGATGCCTATGTGCGCGAAGAGGATACGGGGAAAGTTGATTTCGGCTTTTTCCGTACAAAAGTATTCTGGCTGTGCGCAGCCCTCATCATGAGCTATCTTGCCATCGAAGGCTCGGTCATGGGCTGGCTGGTGACGTATTTTGTCGATTCCGGTGCGGCGAAGGAATCAACGGCACAGCTGCTGGCGACAGCGCTCTGGGGCGCGCTGCTGGTCGGGCGGTTTGCAAGCGCCTGGCTGTCTACCCGATTCCGTCCGCACCACATGATTGCGGTGATGGCGCTGGGTGTTGCGGTGTGCTTTACCGGTCTGATGGTAAGCCATACAATGGTTCCGATGACGGTCAGCACGATCGGCCTCGGCCTGTTCATGGCGGGCATGTACGGCACGACACTGGGCGGCAGTGAAAACCTGATGGAAAAATATCCGATGTGCATGGGCATGTTTATCGCTATTCCGGGCATCGGTGCGGCGCTGACACAGAGCGCCATCGGCACGATTGCCGACAGCATCGGCATCCGCGGCGGCATGTGCTTCCTGTATGTCATGGTTGCCATTTTGCTCATCGCAGCGGCACTGTTCTTTGCCTATCATCAGAAAAAGGCGGAAAAATAAGGCAAATAAAAAGAGCGGACGTCCATTTGGGCGTCCGCTCTGTTGTATATCATTCGTATGGAGGTGTAATGCATCTGAAGGCTTTGAGAGAAAAGGCTTACTCAATGGCAATCCGATGGCTCTTCGGCAGAACCTGCTGTGCCTTCGGGAGGGACAGCTCGAGAATGCCGTTCTGATAGGATGCAGAAATTGTATTTTCGTCAATGCCGGAGATGTCAAAGGAGCGGCGGAACGAGCCATAACGGCGTTCACGGCGGATGTAGTTGCCCTTGTCATCCTTCTGGTCATTGCTTTCATTGTGCTCGGCAGTGATGGTCAGGATGCCATCCTTGATGTCGAGGCTGATGTCTTCCTTGTTGAAGCCCGGCAGTTCGGCGTCGAGCAGATACTTGTCACCTGCGTCGCGGATATCGGTGCGGAATGCAGGCAGGTCAACGCTGCTGTTGCCGAAGAAGCTGCGCTCGAAGTTGTCAAATGCGTTAAACAGATTGCGGTCACGGTATTCAAACGGAATCATTCCAAACATAAGTCATTGTCCTTTCGTAATAAAATATAAATGATGTGAAGTAAAGTGGGGAATGGTACGATACGTTAGCAGTTAGTTTATCTAAGTGCTAACAATGGGTAAAATTGAACTGTGTCACGGGACACGCCTTCCTTCTTCTGCGCCCGGAGGTTTCCGCTTCCGGTGCGCTCTTTTTTTGTATGACTATAGTATAGAAGGGGATTGTGAATAAAATTCGCAAAAAATGTGACAAAATTGTTAATATTAGCACTCTATACAAGAGAGTGCTAATTCAGGTCTGGTCGCGTTCTCCATGCAGCGATTCGAGGTATTTTTTGCGGTAGCGTATGGGTGTGGTGCCGATCATGCGGGTGAACAGCGAATTGAAGTAGTTCGTGTTGTCGTAGCCGACCATAGTCGCAATGCGTGTTGCGGAATAGTCGCTGGATATCAGAAGCGTCTGTGCAAGTCCAATGCGCCGGCGGATGGCATACTGGATGGGAGAATAACCGGTCGCGTCCTTGAATGTATGTGCAAGATAGGGGACAGAACACGACATGGCCTGCGCAATATCCTCCAGCTTGAGCGGTTCGGTGTAATGTGCGTCAATGTATTCTTTGATGCGCGCAGTCAGCTGGGATGCCGTGTCGGAAATGCGCTCCTCCTGTGGCGTGGTCGGCATCTGTGCTGCCAGCATGAGCAGGGATGCGCCCAGGAGCTGTACGGTGAGCTGGTCGAACGGATTGCTGTTGTACCGGTCGAGAATCTGTTCCGCGAGGTCGCGCAGAAAGCGGAACATGCCCTGCGATGGGCGCACATGCGGGCTGTCCTGCGGGATGAAGTGGTTTTCCGGCATGCCGCGGAAATGTACATCGGAAAAGCCGAAGCAATAGGTGCCGATCTCTGTGTCATAATTGGATACGACCTCGTGCAGCTCGCCAGCGTTGTAATAGATCAGATCGCCCTCCTGAATGACATAAGAAAACGAATCGATATTATAGGTGCCGAAGCCGCGGTAGCACAGCAGCAGCTCACACAGCGAGTCATGCCCGTGCATCGGGCGGTCATGCTTTTCGCGCCCGTAGTCCTGCCGGTTTGCATAAACCAGTGTGGGAAGACGGTTGTCTTCAAAGATATTTGCGAGGGCGGCATTCGCTCCATTCATGGGCGTTTTCTCCTTTCATACACGGACGGCAACAAGATAGTGTAGTGTTCAAAAATCGAGACCGAAATTTGTGCAGAATAACGGTAAAACAGGCAG
>CALYTA010000257.1 GCA_945486175.1 uncultured Clostridia bacterium
CTTTTTCAGAATGATAACTTCAACGGTATATGTCTGCCGGTGTCAGCCTGTCCACCGTGATCCCCTGCACGCTGGTATTGAGCTGCTGTACAGCAGTCCGCCGTTCATCTATTGTCCAAGCCTCCAGATAAACCCCTGCGCGCAGGCACTGTGCACGCACCGAACTGTTCAGCGTCGTGTACCTCGCACAGAGATATACATTGTTCTTTCCTGTTTTCAGTTGTTCCGCCAGTTCGACCGTGCGGCTGTCCGCATTCGAGTGCAGATATCCCACTTCCGCCTGCGGATATATGCGGCAGATCCGCTTGAGATTGGAATAATCAAAGCTGATCCATGTGACATGCTGTGTCATGCCATATTTGGAGACAATGTCAGACATCTGTTCCAGCTGTTTGCCGGATACAGAGGATTTGAGTTCAATATACGGATGCAGATACCGCTTTGAGCACAATTGGATGAACTGCTCAAAAGTCGGCAGCGCTGTGCCTCCATACCCGTCCTTTCCCGCGTCAAAGCTGAAGCCCTGCAGCTGCTGATATGTCATCTGCGCAACCTTCCCGGTGCCGTTGCTTGTGCGGTCAATGGTATCATCATGCAGCAGCACCGGCACATTGTTACAGGTGAACCGCACATCGGTCTCCACATAAATATAGTTCCTGCTGTCCGACAGCTCATATGCCTCCAGTGTATTTTCCGGTGCTTCCGCCGCATATCCCATGTGGCTGATGACCATTGCCTGCTGATTGTCCGGGCAGGTGCCCTCACAGGCCTCCTGATACCGGCGCAGAATCACAGCACAGTCGGCGCGCGTCATGACATCCGTCGGACGAATCTTCCCATCCTCCGTGTCAAAAATACCTGCACGATACAGTGTGTACAGCGCATCCAGCCCGCTGTCGGAACACGCATCCAGATCAGAAAAGCGCACCGTCCTGCTCCGCCTGCGCGGCAGGACGACACCGCTGTAATTTGCATGCCGGATGAGCATTACAGCGGCCTGCTCACGCGTCACAGCCTGATCGGGGGAAAATTTCCCCGGCTCTGTGCCGGTGGCAATGCCATTGACCACAGCCCACTGTACAGCGCGCGCGCAGGACAGTCCTGCCGGAACATCAGAAAAAATCCGTCCCGCAGGCGGAAGCTCCGCATCATCCAATTTTGCCAGTGCCGTGACAAACATCCCGCGTGTCAGCGCTGCATCGGGAGAAAACCGATCTCCTGTCCCACAGGACAGCCAGCCCTGCCGTACAGCGCGGTCAATGTCCGCCTCTGCCGGATGTCCCTCCGTATCCGCAAAGGCAAATGCAGGCGCGCAGCACAGCAGCCCTGCCAGCGCAAAGCAGATTGCCGCTTTTCGTCTTGACTGCCGCATGAACCGCACCCCCTGTTTTATTATCATACCGCATATCCATTTCTTTGTCAAAAATCATATATCATTCAAAAGTTCCATATATTTGCAGCTTCGCGCCGGATTTTGCCCTTCTGCGGTATAAATTTCTGCAATATATAAATACTATCCATATTGGAAGCAACCAGATAGCCGGCTAATTTTTAATAAAAAAATAATATGGAGGCATGTATATGAAAGCAACGGGTATCGTCCGCCGCATTGATGATCTCGGACGGGTCGTCATTCCTAAGGAAATCCGAAGAACCATGCGCATCCGCGAAGGCGATCCTTTGGAAATTTATACCGACCGCAACGGCGAGGTGATTTTTAAAAAATATTCCCCCATGGGAGACCTGAACACGTTTGTCAGCCAGTTATGTGATTCCGTCAGCAAAACCATCGGCACAAGCTGTGTCATCTGCGACCGTGATTCCGTCATTGCCGTATCCGGCAGTGCCAAAAAAGATGTATATGAACGCAGCATCAGTACAGAACTGGAGCGTGCCATGGAACAGCGGCAGATCATCCGCCCCACAGATACGCCGGTTTCGCTGACCGATGATGACCGCTACCGCATTTCCATCGCTGCCCCGGTCATCACGGGCGGTGATGTATCCGGCTGTGTGGCATTGCTGCGCGATGAACAGCATCCGACTGCCGGCGAGGTGGAAAGCAAGCTGCTGCAAACAGCTGCAACCTTCCTCAGCCAGCAAATGACCATGTAATCTTTCTCCGCCGCGGGAATGACCGGATTTCCCGCACCTTTGGCATATTTCGTATGATTCCGGCTGCTGCTCCGGGCGATCCGCTCTCCAGTCGCCCTCTACATGAAAATTTTTTTAAAAAAGTCTTGACATAGTGTATTGTATGTGGTATTCTAATTAAGCACTCAACGAGAGCGGCAAATAAAACATGATATCGCGGAGTGGAGCAGTTCGGTAGCTCGTCGGGCTCATAACCCGAAGGTCGTAGGTTCAAATCCTGCCTCCGCAACCATTATTTAAGCCTGAATCATTTTGATTCAGGCTTTTTTCGTACCTTTTTGTACTTTGAAACAAGTTTTGAAATTCTTCTCAATTAAGTTTGACCCCAATTTGACCCCAGCAGCAAAAAATAAGCTGTACAAAGCCTTACCTTTTGATGTCCATTGTAGGCGCTATCTGAAAACAAAGAAAATGACGAATATTTCGCAAAGGCGAGGGTGATTCGAGGCAAAAACACGTAGAAATCCTTCCGGATTTCAAGTGTTTTTAACGAAGAAGCAATCCGCATTTGTAGAAATAGTCAAAATTTTCGACTTTTCAGATACGCCCTAGTTACACAACCAATCAAAATGTCAATTCTTTCAAAATAATGATGGAGGAGAGCTCACCGATTTTGGCGAGCCCTCCTCTATTCAAGTGTCTGAAATCTGCTGAAATTCTGTTCCCCAAATATTCTTACCTTGCACCTCGCCCCTATCTGATGCAAGCTCAATCTTCACCGTTTCATCCGAAGCCAATGCGCGTCGGAAATCTTCCTTCAGCGGAGCAGATTTC
>CALYTA010000258.1 GCA_945486175.1 uncultured Clostridia bacterium
AACGGCATGGGGCCGGCGGTTTCCATCTCAGAATGTGAACGGTTTATGATGAATATCAAGCGCCTCAAGCCGGGCGACACGCTGGTGCTCTCCGGCAGCATCCCCAGCTCCATGCCGCAGGATATGTATGAGCAGATCCTCGACATGATCGATACCGACAAGATCCGCGTTGTTGTCGATACCTCCAGCAACCTGCTGCGCCGGACGCTCGCATATCATCCGTTCCTCATCAAGCCGAACCTGATGGAGCTCGGCGAACTGTTTGGCCGTTCGCTGATTGACTATGATGACATCGTCGGCTGTGCAAAGCACCTGCAGGAAGAGGGCGCACGCAACGTGCTCGTCTCCATGGGCAGTGCAGGCGCGATCCTTGTCACAGATGAGGGTCAGGTCTTCTCCGCTCCGGCACCGTCCGGCGATCTCGTCGATTCCATCGGTGCAGGCGACGCCATGGTTGCAGGCTTCCTCGCAGGCTATCTGGAGCGCAGCAGCATGGTTGACGGCTTTGCCAAGGGTCTCGCCGCAGGCAGCGCAACTGCATACAAGCAGGGCCTCGCTACCAGTGAGGAAATTACCGCCATTGCACAGCGCATGTAATTCAACTGAATTTCAAGAGGATGTGTATTTTTGTACATCCTCTTTCTTTTTGTCCGAAAACTATTGTCATCCCGTCGCGGGCGTGTTATACTGATGATAGATTTTATTTAGATTGGCAAACAAATTCACAGAGAAAAAGGAGAACTCATCTTGAAACTTCCAGAATTGAACATCGGTGGATTGTCTGCCCGTCTTCCTGTCATCCAGGGCGGTATGGGAATCGGTATTTCGTTGTCCGGACTCGCGTCGGCTGTCGCAAATGCGGGCGGTATCGGCATTATTTCCGGTGTGCAGATCGGCTTCCGCGACCCGGAATTCCGTAAAAATCCGGTTGCCGCCAACCTGCGCGCCATCGGCAGTGAGCTGCGCCGCGCACGGGAGCTTTCGCCGACCGGCATCATCGGCATGAATTTCATGTCCATCGACGCGCATTACGATGAATATGTGGCCGAAGCGGTCAAAAACGGCGTTGACCTCATTATCTCCGGCGCAGGCCTTCCGCTGTCCCTCCCCGGTCTGGTTGAGGGCAGCAAAACGCGCATTGCGCCGATTGTCTCCTCCGCGCGCGCCTGCCGCCTGATTCTGACCAAGTGGCTGAAAAAATTCAACCGCTTCCCGGATGCCATTGTCGTCGAAGGGCCGCTCGCCGGCGGACACCTCGGTTTCCATCTGGACGACCTGCTCGCCGGAACCAACCAGACACTCGAGCAGGCACTGTCCGATGTCGTCGAATACGTGCGCGGCTTCTGTGAAAAGCACGGTGTCACCATTCCCGTCATCGCCGCAGGCGGCATCCGTTCGCATGAGGATGTGTGCCACATGTTTGGTCTCGGCGCCTCCGGCGTACAGGTCGGCACGCTGTTCGCCGCCACAGAGGAATGTGACGCGAGCGACCGGTTCAAGCAGACCTATATCGATGCAAAGCCGGAGGATGTGCGCATCATCAAAAGCCCCACCGGCTTTGCCGCGCGGGCGGTCAACACGGACTTTGTCCAGCGCGCCTATGACCGCGGCGGAATCCCGGTTGAGCACTGCTTCCGCTGTATGCCGGAAATCTGCAATGCGGCGGAAACACCGTTCTGCCTGTCTCAGGCGCTGTTCGACGCAGCGATCGGAGAAAAGGACGGCCTTGTGTTCTGCGGCGGACGTGTCGGTGAAATCACTGAGATTTCGACCGTCCCGGAAGTGATGCGCAGGCTGTGCGAAGCGTAAAAAACAGTCCTGCATGCGTTTGCATGCAGGACTGTTTTCATGTTCAGATCAAATACCGGTTGACAACCGGAATACGCGAAAGAATCAGATAGACAACATAGCTGAGCGCAAAATTCAGGCACACCAGCAGCGGAATGGACACAATGCACGGCAAAATGGCCACCGTCAGGCCGTGGTTGCGGAAGACACAGTTAAAGCACACATGCACCAGGTAAATACAGAACGATGCCTTGGAGATGTGCGCCGCGGCGGCACAGCTTTTCGCGCCATACTGTTTTTGAACCAGCAGGCCGAAAATTCCGATTGCGAGCAGGCATACGCCCGGTGTCATGCCCTCCAGAAACCGCGTGTAAAGCTCCCCATGCGTGATGGTGAGCAGCGTTGTTATGCCGTAGGTTATTGCAAAACCCAGGCCGGCGCACAGTGCGCACAGTCTGCGCGGCATCGGATACTTTTTCAGATAATAGCCCGCAGCGGCATAGCCAATCGCCGCATACTGCATGGTGAGACCAAACTGGCTCATTGAGGCCGGCAGCAGCCGCAGCGGCCAGTAATGCCGCAGCAGCGGATAGACAATGCCCAGTGCAAACCAGATGAGCAGCAGATACTGAAACTGCCGTTTGGATGCGTGTTCGATCAGAATCCGGACAATCGGGATAAAAACATATACCAAAATCATCATTGGAATATAATACAGATGAAATTCGTGGTCGAACAGCACGACCTCTCTGAGAGCCTGAAGCAAATTGCCCCATGTAAACGAATCCTGTTCAATCAGATGGTAGAGCTTGTAAAAGACCGCCCAGCAAAACAGCGCGACAACAAGCCGCCAGATATTGTGTGTATACAGCCGTTTGACTGACAGCCTGCGGTGTGGGTCGAGCATGAGCGCGCCGCTGCACATCAGAAACAGCGGCACAGCTGCCCTTGCCAGGCAGCCCCAGAACAGGGAAGCCCACCAGTCAAAGCTCATAATCGGACTGGGATAGCCGCCTGTACTGGCATGAATGGTCAGCACACAGATGATGGCAACCGTCTTGAGCACATCTATTGCATAGTCTCTCTGCGGATGCCGTGCGTTTTCCGCCGTATCCATATTCTTCCCCCTTGTGG
>CALYTA010000259.1 GCA_945486175.1 uncultured Clostridia bacterium
CATCGAAACGCGTACGCTGGAGGAAATCGAGGCGATGACCGCCGGTTCGCTGCGCAAGGCAGTTCAGGACGGCAATTTTGAAGAAGGAACTTTCATGTCCGGCCAGATTGCAGGTATGGTAAATCATCCTTCAACCTGTTATGATATTATCAAAACGATGGTGCAGGACGCTGACGCACTGCTGCGCGGCGCACCGGCACTGTCCGGAGATGAAGGAGACGATTGATTATGGGTAAACTTGCAATTGTAACAGGCGCTTCGCGCGGAATCGGTGCGGCGATTGCCAGAAAGCTGGCTGCTGACGGATATGACATTGTGGTAAACTGCGTGTCCAATGTCGCCAAAGCGGAGACTGTAGCGGAGGAATGCCGCGCAATGGGCGTGCAGGCATATGCAAAGGCCTGGGATGTATCCGACTACGAGGCATGCAAGCAGGCAGTCAAGGAAATCAAGGATGAAATCGGTGTTCCGGCTGTTCTGGTCAACAACGCAGGTATTACGCGCGACGGCCTGATGATCCGCATGAAAGAGGATCAGTGGAATGCTGTCATCCAGTCCAACCTGAGCAGCGTATTCAACATGACAAGCCTGGTCGGCGCACAGATGGTGCGCGCAAAGACGGGCAGCATTGTCAATATTACATCAATTTCCGGCATGCTCGGCAACTTTGGACAGGTCAACTATACGGCGGCAAAAGCCGGCGTCATCGGTCTGACCAAGACGGCGGCAAAGGAAATGGGCGCGCGCGGCATCCGTGTCAATGCGGTTGCGCCGGGCTTTACGGAGACCGACATGACGAACGAGCTGTCGGATGAAATCAAGGAAAACGCGCGCGCGCGCATTGCGCTCGGGCGCTTCGGAAAACCGGAAGAAATTGCGGAGGCAGTTGCCTTTCTGGCGTCGGATAAGGCGTCGTACATCACCGGGCAGGTACTCTCGGTGGACGGCAACACCGCGCTGTAAGCGCGGACGGCTGGCTCCGCCGGTCTAAGGAGGAAATTACATGGAACGCGTTGTCATCACCGGCATCGGCGCCGTTACGCCGATCGGCAACACTGCACAGGAATACTGGGACGGCCTGCTCGCGGGCAAAAACGGCATTGCGCCGATCACACGGTTTGATCCCGAAGGCTATAAGGCAAGCGTCGCGGGTGAGGTAAAGGACTTTGACCCGACGGCATACATCGATAAGCGCGAAGTAAAGCATATGGATCGGTTCTGCCAGTTTGCGCTGGCGGCAGCGGCACAGGCGATGGAGCAGGCAGGGCTGACAGAGGGCAGCTTTGATCCGTTCCGCGCGGGCACCCTGGTCGGCTCCGGTATCGGCGGTATCCAGACCTTCAGCGAGGAGCAGACCAAGCTGAATGAGCGCGGTGCGCGCCGTGTTTCGCCGTTCTGCATCCCGATGATGATCGGCAATATGGCAGCTGCTCATATCTCGATGGCGTACGGCCTGAAGGGCTCGAGCCTTTCGGCGGTCAGTGCATGTGCCTCCGGCACCCATGCAGTCGGCGAAGGTATGCGTGCCATCCGCCACGGCTACCTCGATATTGCAGTGGTCGGCGGCGCAGAGGCGAGCATTGTCCCGATTGCAGTCGCAGGCTTTGCCAATATGCATGCGCTGAGCACGGAAGCAGATCCAGAAGCTGCATGCTGTCCGTTTGACGCACGCCGCAGCGGCTTTGTCATGGGCGAAGGCGCCGGCATTCTTGTTCTGGAGAGCCTGTCGCATGCCAAGGCGCGCGGTGCAACCATCATTGCAGAAGTTGCAGGCTATGGCACGACCAGCGATGCCTATCATATTACCAGCCCCGACCCGACGGGTGAGGGCCCGGCGCGCGCAATGACCATGGCAGTCGAAGATGCAGGCCTGACCCCGGCAGATATCGATTACATCAATGCACATGGTACATCCACGCCGGTCAATGACAGCAGTGAAACCAATGCGATCAAGATCGCGTTCGGTGACAGCGCACAGCGCCTCAAGATTTCCTCGACCAAATCCATGACCGGACATCTGCTTGGCGCGGCTGGAGCAATTGAGGCGATTGCATGTGCTATGGCGGTCAAGGAAGACAAAATCCCGCCGACGATCCATTATGAGCAGCCGGATGAGGCGTGTGATCTCGATTATGTCCCCAATCAGGCAGTCAGCTGCCCGGTCAATGCGGCGATTTCCAACTCGCTGGGCTTCGGCGGACACAATGCGACCATCCTGCTCCGCAAGTATCAGGACTGAGGAGGCATTTCGCATGGAGATCAATGACCTGAAGGAACTCGCCTTTGCCTTTGCGGACAAGGCGGCACAGAAAAATCTGGCGAAGCTGGCGGTTAAAACGGACGAATTTTCCATTACGGTCGAAACACATGCTCCTGTGGCTGCTGCCGCAGCGGTATCTACCGCACCGGCGGCAGAGGTGGCTGTCCAGCAGGCGGAAAAGCCGGAGGAACAGTTCGATGGAACCGTCGTCTTTGCTCCGCTGGTCGGCACCTTCTATGCAGCGAATGCGCCGGAGGAGCCGCCGCTGGTTGAGGTGGGCGACAGCGTCCGCAAGGGACAGACGCTGTGCATCATCGAAGCGATGAAAACAATGAACACGATTGAATGCCCGTGCGACGGCAAGGTCAGCCGTGTTCTCGTGCAGAACGGCGACCTTGTGGAATACAACCAGCCGCTCATCGTGATTGCGTAAGGAGGTACGGCAATTGCTGCTCGATACAGAACAGATTAAGGCGATCATCCCGCATCGTGACCCGATGCTGATGGTCGATTCGATAGAAGAAATGGATCTGGAAGCGGGAACCGTGACCGGAATCAAGCATCTGACCGGCGATGAGATGTTTTTTGCCGGACATTTTCCGGGCAATCCGGTTATGCCGGGTGTGTTCATCATTGAAGCGCTCTCACAGACCGGC
>CALYTA010000260.1 GCA_945486175.1 uncultured Clostridia bacterium
CCGGAGGGCAATCCGCAACCATATCGCAACCGCTTCGACAGAATTTCGTAAGATATTTGGACAGGCCGCCGCAAGAATTGTGCGGTATCCTGATACAGAACAGCGAAGGGAGGGAGTCAGGCAGCCTCGGCTGTCTGACGGAATGATGAAACACGTTTTAATTTTAACCGGCCGCTTCGGAATGGGGCACTGCTGTGCGGCGGAAGCGGTTCGCCAGGAGCTCCTGACCGTCAATCCGCAGGCAGAGGTACAGATTGTCGATCTCGTGGACTACCTGTTCCCGCATCTGAGCGGGATGATTTACCGCGCATTTGCGCACATGGTCAACCATTTCTCCGCCATGTACAATTTCCTCAACCGCGCCGCCGGACGCTGCGGCATCCTGCCGATGAAGGCGGTCATCGCGCAAAAAATCGACCGGCTGCTGCTGGACTGCCATGCGGAGCTTGTGGTTTCCACACTCCCGGTCTGCTCGCAGTGCATCTCTGCCTATAAGCAGCTGCGCAGCGCAGATATCCCGCTTTACACCTATATCACCGACATCGGCGCACAGGACGAATGGATTGTGCCGCATACCGACGCATATTTTGTCGGTGCGGCGGAGACAAAGGCGGAGCTGATGGAAAAGGGCGTGCCTGCCGCACACATCCACATCTGCGGCATTCCCGTCCGGCGCGATTTCCTTCACCCGTCCGAAGCGGTCAGCACATCCGGCAGGCAGGCTGAACTGCTGATGATGGGCGGCGGCCTGGGGCTGCTCCCATCGTCCGATGCATTCCTTTCTGCACTGAGCGACGCAGAAGGCGTGCATCTGACCGTCATCACCGGCAAAAACAAGGCGCTGTATGCGCGCCTGCGCGAGCAGTACCCCGGCATCACGGTCGTCGGCTATACTGACCGCGTCGCGGATTACATGCGCCGTGCCGACCTGCTGCTCACAAAATCCGGCGGTATTACGACGTTTGAAGCGATCCATTGCGGCACGCCGCTGTATATCATCCAGCCATTTCTGATGCAGGAAATCCGCAACGCGCAGTATATCGAACGCGAGAACCTCGGCCGCGTGCTGTGGACACAGCCGGATGACATTGCGCAGGACATCTGTTCCCTGCTGCACGACGAGGTGCGGCTGTGCGCGATGAAGCGCAATATGGCGCGGCTGCGGGACAATCTGGAAGAAATCTGTCCTGCCGCATATTATGGAGAGGAGGCAACCGTTTCATGAAACGCTATGTTTTCGGTGCGCTGGGCGCAGCGGCACTGTGCTACAGCATTGTTCCGACCTATGGCGGCAAGCTGCTGCACCGCCTGCGCCGTCCGGAGCCGGACAACACGCTGTATCTGACCTTTGATGACGGTCCGGATCCGGTTTACACGCCACAGCTGCTCGACCTGCTCGCAAAATATGGCATCCGCGCGAGCTTTTTCGTTGTGGCGCAGTCCGCAAAGCAATATCCCGGCCTCATCGCCCGCATGAAGCGCGAGGGGCATCTGGTCGGGCTGCATTCCCTGCGGCATAAAAACGGGATGCTCCAGCTGCCTGTTTCTGCATGCCGCGACTTTGAACGCGCTGCCTGCATTATGCAGCAGCTCGGCGCACCGGCATTCTATTACCGCGCGCCGTGGGGACACTGGAACATCGCCAGCCTTGCCGAGCTGTACAGCTATGGCATGAAGCCTGTGCTGTGGGACATCATGGCACAGGACTGGCGCGGTGACACGACAGCAGAGGAAATTGCCCGAAAGCTGCGCAAACGCACCTGCGGCGGCAGCATCATCTGCCTGCACGATGGGCGCGGCAAAAACGATGCACCCGCGCGCACCATTGCGGCGCTGCGCGACGTTCTTCCCGACTGGCTGGATGCGGGCTTCCGCTTCGATACGGTGGATCACTATGGACACTAAGCTCTCGCCCAGGCGCCTGCTGGCGCACATCGCCCTGTTCGCGGGGCTGATTGCATTGACGTTTTACATCCTGCTGCGCGGGCAGAATTTGTCCGAGCTGCTTGCCGTGCTGCGCGGTGTCCGCGCGCGCTGGCTGATCCTCGCTGCGGGCTGCATGTGCGTGTTTCTGCTGTGCGAGGCTGCAAACCTGCGCCGCTGTTTGCACCTGTTCGGCTGCCGCTGCACGGTGCCGCAGGCAGTGCGCTATGCACTGACCGGCTTCTTTTTCAGTTCGGTCACGCCATCCGCAAGCGGCGGACAGCCCATGCAGCTGTATGCGATGCACCGCGACCGCATTCCGGTCTCGCACGGCACACTCGCACTGCTCACGCAGTTTTCCTCCTTCCAGACTGTAACCGTCACGTTCGCGGCTGCCGGATTTGTCCTGCAATATGCGCTGCTGTCGGAGGAAGCGGGCGGGTTCCGCTGGCTGTTCGCGCTGGGTGCCACTGCAAATGTTGCGCTTCTGCTCGTCACACTGACGGCAATGTTTTCAAAACGGCTGTCCAATGCCCTGATCCGCGCGGCCTGCGGTATCCTGCACGCGCTGCACATTAAAAAAGCTGCCGCCATCGAGCAGCAGCTGGCCGGCCAGCTCGCACTGTACCAGCGCAGCGCGGCATATCTCCGGCAAAACGGCCCTGCATTGCTGGGCGTGCTCGCGGTGACTGCCGTACAGATCGCAGCTTTTTACAGCATCCCGTATCTGGTCTGCCTGTCTCTCGGGCTGCCGCTGTGTTCATTCTGGATGGTGGTCTCGCTTCAGGCGGTGCTGCAAGTTTCGGTATCCTCCCTGCCGCTGCCGGGTGCGGTCGGCGCGAGTGAAGGCGCATTCCTGCTGTTGTTCCGCGCAGTGTTCCCTGCGGCGGCACTGCACGACGCGATGCTGCTCAGCCGCGGTGTGAGCTTTTATTGATTTGATAGACGGAAATCTTCTTATAAGCCCGCGCAAGTGTTTATAA
>CALYTA010000261.1 GCA_945486175.1 uncultured Clostridia bacterium
CAGCTGTTTTTCTGTCATCGCAATCATTCCGCAGCCCCTGCCTCCTGTAAAAACTGATACAGCTTTGCTTTGTTCAAAAAGCCATGGTTCCGCGCAAGCTCCCTGCCGTTTTCAAATACAATCAGAGTCGGGGTGGACTGTACCTCATGCTCCACAGCCAGCGACCGGCTGTGCACAATATTGACCTTGTAAACAGGAATGACACCGTCTTCATCCAACTGCGCCAGCAGCGGGGACATTCGTTTGCACGGTACACAGCTGTCTGAATAGAACTCAACCAATGTCTTTCCTTCCGCTATTTCCTGTGTAAAGTCATCCTCATGCAATACCTTTGCCATATCTTTTTCATCCTTTCGTTTGAAGGTAGCTTTCTGCGGATTTTACGCAGTTTGCGCCGTCTGCTGCCGCCGTAATCACCTGCCGCAATTGTTTGGTACGGATATCACCCGCCGCAAAAAAACCCGGACAGCTGGTGACGCCATCCTCCCCGGCAATGATATAACCGGTCTCATCACAGCGGACAGAATCCGAAATCATTGCCGTATCCGGCTCCATGCCGACTGCCACAAAAATACCGTCTGTCTGTAATATCTGTTCTGTCTGCGTTTCCCTGTCGCGCAGGCGGATGCCTGTGACAGATGCTTCCCCGCATATTTCCAGTGGGATTGTATGTAAAATCATCTGAATATTTTCCGTGTGCCCGACTGCCTCCACGAGCTCGGCAGAAGCACGAAACGCATCTCTGCGATGGATCAGATACACGGTTTTTGCCATGCGTGCCAGCAGCAGCGCATCTCCCAGTGCGGTATTGCCCCCGCCGATGACTGCCACTGTTTGATCCTGATAAAATGCCGCATCGCAGGACGCACAGTAAGAAACGCCGTGTCCGGCGAGACGCTGTTCGCCTTGGATGCCCAGCAGGAGGTGATGACAGCCTGCAGCGTAGATGACGCTCTGCGCCTGTACGGTTTCCGTTTCCATGCCGTCATCCAATGTCAGCAGAAATCCATTTTCCTGTTTTTGTATTGCGGTGACCCGGTATTCCAGAAATTCTGCGCCTTTCTCCTGCGCATGCTGAAACAGCGCTTCCCCCAGCTCCTCCCCGGAAATCTGCGGAAGACCCGGATAATTGTCCACCAAAGACGCCTGTAAAATCTGTCCGCCCGGATAATCGTCAATCAGTACAGCATCCAGCTTTTCTCTCGCGGCATAAATCGCCGCTGTCAGGCCGGCCGCACCGCCGCCAACAATGGCCAGCTTTGTGTGATACATACCGCCATCTCCTCACGAATTCTGAAACAGTGAGGTGGAGAAATATCTGTCGCCCGTATCCGGAAGCAGGGTCACAATGGTCTTGCCCTCATTTTCCGGCCGTTTTGCCAGTTCAATCGCTCCATACAGTGCAGCGCCGGAGGAAATACCTGCCAGTATTCCTTCTGTCTTTGCCAGATAACGCGCCGTTTCAAAGGCATCATCATTTTCGACGGCAATGATTTCATCATAAATATCCGTGTTGAGCACCTTCGGCACAAATCCTGCGCCAATTCCCTGAATCCGGTGCGGTCCCGGCCTGCCTTCAGACAGAACCGGCGAACCCTTTGGTTCAATCGCCACGATCTTCACATTTTCGTTCTTTGACTTGAGATATTCGCCCACACCGGTCAGCGTGCCGCCTGTACCGACACCGGCAACAAAAATATCAACCTCTCCGTCTGTATCATTCCAGATTTCCGGTCCAGTCGTCGTGCGGTGTGCCTGCGGATTGGCCGGATTGTCAAATTGCGCCGGAATGAAACTGTTAGGAATTTCTTCTGCCAGCTGATTTGCCTTTTCAATCGCTCCGCGCATGCCGCGATGTCCCTCTGTCAGGACAACCTCTGCGCCGTAGGCCTTGAGCTGATTCCGACGTTCCTGGGTCATCGTTTCCGGCATGACCAGAATCGCGTGATATCCTCTGGCTGCGGCAATGGCTGCCAGACCAATGCCGGTGTTTCCAGAGGTCGGTTCAATGATCGTTGCGCCCGGCTGGATGATTCCTCTCTGTTCCGCGTCCACAATCATTGCTTTTGCAATGCGATCCTTGACGCTTCCTGCCGGATTCAGCATTTCCAGCTTTACCAGCACTCTTGCCTTCAGTCCAAGACTGCGCTCGATGTTTCCAACCTCAGCCAGAGGTGTGTTGCCAATCAGGTCAAAGGTTCCCTGATAGATATTCGCCATGATAGTGCGCTCCTTTTTCTGTATTATTGTAAGCTGGCCGCCTGTTTTTCAGATATAATATTCGCATTCCATCGCATCCTCAACGCGGGAACAGCTCTCCCGCACGACCAACGAGCATTCAATTTCCATGCGCAAAACGGACTTATGACCTCCGTTGATGCGGTCAAGCAGCATTTGCAGTGTATATCTCGCCATTTCCTGCACGGGCAGATGCACAGTCGTCAGCATCGGACTGGTGTATTTTGCCTCTTCGATATCATCGCTTGAGATGATCGACGGGGAATAATACTGGTTTTTCACCTTATTCAGATATTTCATCATGCCGACAGCAATGATATCGTTCGCGCAGTAAATTGCCGTCGGAACACAGAGGCTGTGGAGCAGTTGCTCCATTACCCGGACACCCTCGTCCTCTCTGGCCTCCGCTTCCCTTATGAAATCGGATTGAATTGGAATATCATATTTTTCAAGTGTCTGCTGATACCCGCGGAAACGCGCTTCATTACGGCAGTTCCCCACATATCCAATATCCCTGTGCCCGAGACGAATCAAATATTCCACCGCAAGCTCTGCAATTTTTCTGCCGTCGCACAGAACCTCATCAATCTGATAATGGGTGGAATTTCGGTTGACTGAAATAATATTTTTGCAGTATTTTTTCAGCTTCTGTATGGCTTCCCGATCAC
>CALYTA010000262.1 GCA_945486175.1 uncultured Clostridia bacterium
CGCAGACGTATCGTATTTCGTTACGCCGGATTCCCCGCTGGACAAGGAGGCGGTCAAGCGCGGCACCTCGGTCTATTTTGCCGATCAGGTCATCCCGATGCTGCCGCTGCCGCTGTCAAACGGCATCTGTTCGCTCAATCCGGGCGTCAACCGCCTCGCGTTTTCCGCGTTCATCGAGCTGGGAAAGGACGGCACGCGCTACTCCGCTGATTTCCACCGCTCCGTCATCTGCTCCTATGCGCGCCTGACGTATAACCAGGTCAACCGTATGCTGGCAGGCGACTGGAAGGAGCGCAATCTCCGGCAGGATATCGCGCCCGTGCTCGACGAGATGAATGCGCTTGCAAAGACACTGCACGACCGCCGCATGCAGCGCGGTGCGCTTGAGCTGAATATCCCGGAGCCGGTCATCCTGTGTGACCGCAACGGCGACCCGACCGGTGTGGAAAAGCGCGGCCGCGGCGATGCCGAGAGCCTGATTGAAGAATTCATGCTCATCGCAAACGAAGCGGTTGCAGAGGTGCTGTTCCGCCATCAGATGCCCGCCGTCTATCGCGTGCATGAAGACCCTGATCTGGATAAGCTGCGCGCCTTCGCGGCACAGGCGCGGCTGTTCGGCTACCGCCTGCGCGAGAAGGATCTGACCGACACGCACCAATTGCAGCGCATCCTCGACCAGACCGCAGGCAATCCGGAGCAGCAGGCGCTGCCGACCATGCTGCTGCGCTCCCTTGCCCGCGCGCGCTATTCCCCCGAATGCCTCGGGCATTACGGCCTGGCATCAAAATATTACCTGCATTTCACCTCGCCCATCCGGCGCTATCCCGACCTTGTTGTGCACCGCATGCTGACCCGCATGCTCGCAGGCGAACAGGGCAGCCGTGAGCTGACCGACATGTGCGAACAGGCGGCGCTGCAATCAACAGAGCGCGAGCTTGCCGCTGACGCCGCGGAACGCGAGATCGAAAAGCTGTATATGGCGGATTATATCTCGCAGTATATCGGCCATACGTTCGACGGATATATTTCCAACATCACCAATTTCGGCGTGTATGTCCAGCTGGACAACATGATCGAGGGCATGGTGCGGCTGGATACGATGAAAAATGACTGGTTTGAGTTCAATCCCGAACGCATCACGCTGTTCGGCAAGCACACCGGGCAGAATTACCACCTCGGCATGCCGGTCAACGTCACGCTCGTCAATGCGTCCGCCACCACCGGCCTGATCGATTTCATCTTCACGCCGGACGAAGGCACCGTCGGCTGAAGCCAAAACCAGATACAAAAAAGATGCACCGCAGAACCGGATTCCGCAGTGCATCTTTTCTTTTGTGTCGACTCAGTCTTCAATGGCCTGTGGGGTGATGTCATTGAAGATATAATTGTGCAGGTGCTGTGCCAGCACGTTGTCATTGAACTGGATGACCGACATGCCGTCACTCGTCGTGCCGTACTGCCATTCACCTTCGAGCGGCAGGCGGATGTGGTCCATCGACGGCATGCCATGCACCACGGTGCGCAGGCCCATATACCAGAAATCCGTCTTGCTCATGGAAGATGTGATATTCGGCATCAGTCCGTGCAGGAATTTGAGCAGTGTAATCGGGTTGCCCGTCGCCTTGGAGAATACCTGATTGAGCACGACGGACTGGCGCTCGGTGCGCTGCCAGTCGCCGCCGGTATTGCCCTTTCGGATGCGGCCATAGGTCATCGCCTGAATGCCGTTGAGCTCCTGCTCGCCGGCGGCTTCAATGCGTTGGGTTGGCATATTATTTTCCCAGCAGTATTCATCGATAAATTTATTTGTCTCCGCCAGCTCATCTTCGGTCAGCGTGACGGTAACACCGCCGACTGCGTCGATAATCGACGCCATCTGTGCAAAATCGACCGTCATATACTCGGTGATGTTCATATCAAACGCATTGTTCAGCGTCTCGAGCATCAGCTGCGGCCCGCCGTCCTCATAGCCGTAGGCATGGCAGAGCTTGGTCTTGCCGTGTTCCGGAACCTCGACATAGCTGTCGCGCATGAGCGACACCAGCTTGACAGAGCTGCGCGCCGGGTCGACGCTCATAATCATAATGGCATCGGCACGTGTGCCGCTGTCGCAGTTTTCGCGCGTGTCCACGCCGAACAGCGCAAGCGTCATAATGCCGTCCTCTGTATTGGCCGACAGGCTGCTCTCATTGGTGTCGTCATAGGTGTATTGGTTCAACAGGTGGTTGATGTCCCACACCACCAGCGCAAGTACGGCGACGAGTGCGATGAGAATGATACGGACAACCGGCAGGCGGCGCTTTTTTTTCTTCTGTGCCCCCGGCTTCTGGGAGTTTGCATTTGGCGACACCCGCCTGCCCGAGGTTCCATCGGTCTGTTTTGCCTGCGGACGGGTTTGCTTCCGCTGTGCGGACGCACCCTTTCGCGGCGGATTTCCATCTTTGTCATATTCGGCATATGGGATGCCATGGCGGTCAACCGGTCTGCCATATTCATCCACCGGCTGGCCATACTGGTCATAATATTTATTTTTTCCGTTTTTTCTGCTGTTATTTGAATCGCGGTTCACAGGTGAACTCCCTTTCTTCCGCTCCGGGAAATCATAATATAGTTTATATCATACACGCCTGTGCGCCCGGATGCAACCGGCACACGGCGATTTTCGAGAAAATTTCACAATTTTGACGCATTTTTGTAAACGACAACCGACAACTATTGTAATAATGCCGAAAATCCCGTATAATAGACGCAGAAAAAATGCCTGCTGCACAGGCATGCAAGGAGGACATTTACCATGGCAAATCCGGTACTCGTCGTTATGGCTGCTGGCATGGGCTCCCGTTACGGCGGTCTCAAGCAGATTGATCCGGTCGGCCCGAACGGCCAGATCATTATGAATTATTC
>CALYTA010000263.1 GCA_945486175.1 uncultured Clostridia bacterium
CAATTTCAACATGAACGGTGACATCGAAACACCGTATGAGATGGGCTGTGAGCTGCAGAAAAAGCGCCTCGAATGTGCAATTTACCTCAAAGCAGCGGAGCTGATTGGCGAATAATCTGGCAACACGCCAAAAATAAAAATAACGCAATAATTTAGTTGAAATTTCGCAAAATCGCTCTATAATGGAAATAATAATACTCGATATCTGCCTGTACAGGCGGACAAAAACCCGGTGAATTCTTTCCCCGCGCCGGGCCAGAGTAATATGACAGAGGTGATTTTTATGGCACATAGTATAGGACTTGGCATGATTGGAATGAATGATATTGCCGAGCGAATCCTGGACGGTGTTTTAAAGAATAATGTTGTAACTCCAAAACATATTCACATCGCAGAAAAAGATGCCGTTCGCCGCGAGCATTATCTCGGTCTCGGCATAGACTGTGCACCGGATGTTTCCGCATCCATGCTGCGCTCCGAGATTATGATTGTCTCCAGCGCAAAGCAGGAGTTTTCCACCCTGCTTTCGTCCATCTGCGGAACGACACGTGGCCGCGTGCTTGTCTCCACGATTCCGGGACGGAGCTGCGAATACATCCAGGACCGCGTTGCGAAGGCGACCAATGTCGTCTGTGTGGAGAGCGAAGACCGGGAGGACGGCACGCATCTGAGCCGCCTGACCTATTCCAAGCGCTTCCCGAACCACATGAAATCTGCGGTTGAGGATATTTTCCGTTCGATCGGCGACATTGAGACCGTCCAACTGTAACAGGTCGATAAAAGAGAATAACAGAAACAGGCTGAGAATATCTTGTTAGCAGGGAACCGGAAAGGGGAACGGCGATGAAACGAGGTATGCTCAGCTTTTCTGATGTCCGGCGGCTGCGGCAGTCGCCGGTGTTCGCATTTCTGGTGGCGGCGCTGCTGTGCGGTGTGCTGGCAGGCAGCTTTACCGGCATGCATATCCCGCAGTCAGCGGGCAGCTATGCCGGGGATCTGGCAGCGCTTGTGGCGGAAAATGTCACGGGGGAGCTGCCCTCCCTGCGTACGGTCATGGCGTGTGTGGGCGGCACATTCGGCTGGGCAGTCGGCGCAGTTTTGCTCGGCGCGCTTCCCGGGCGCATGATGTGGGTCGGGCTGCTGGCTGCACTGCGCGGCTTCCTGCTGGCTTTTTCGGCGGCAGCGGCGCTGGTGGAATCCGGCTGGCGGGGGATTTATATTTCCGTCGTATCCATCGGCATTTCCGCGGTGTTCTGGATTCCGGCGCTGCTGCTCGTCTGTGCGGCGGTGCTGGAGGCGGCACAGGGGCGCGGCAAGCGCAGCTATTTCACCGCGCTCGGGCGGTTTGGCGGCGTGCTCGGCATCAGTGCGGCGCTGCTGTGCGGCTCGGCACTGTGGCGTCTGCTGGCAGTGCCGGTGCTGCTGGGACTTGTGGGCGCATAGAAAAAAGGATGTGTGCGGTGCGTTCCGTACACATCCTTTTTTGTCAGCCGTCTTTGGCTGTTGCGATCAGGAATTTGTAAATCTGTTTTTTGTTTTCCTCAAACATGCCCAGTTCGGTGCAGAATACCTTGTAATATTCAAACAACTGCCGCCGGATGGCGATAGAGGAATGCGGTGTCAGCGTGGTTGCCGTCAGGCTTTTGTCGTTTTTCACGTAATAGTACAGCGGCGTACGCACGGCACAGATACGGCTGGTACACAGGATATAGGTCAGGTTAAACAGGAAATCCTCACACCAGCTGAGCTGCTCATAGCAGTAGATGCGGTGGCGGCGGATGATATCGCGGCGGTATAGCTTGTTCCACATGACACCGTAATAAAAGCTGGCGGGATTGCGGATGAGCTCCTGTGCGAATTCAAGACGGTTCATGCAGCCTGAGGTCTCCAGAAAGCCGTGCACGGTGATTTTGTCTCCATCTACACGGCAGTAATGGGAAATAATGAAGTCCGCCTGTTCGCGTTCCGCGCGCTGCACCAGCAGAAAGGTCATGTTTTCATCAATCCAGTCATCGCTGTCGACGAACTGGATGTATTTTCCCGTAGCGGTCTCAATGGCGTTGTTGCGTGCGGCGGAAACACCGCTGTTCGTCTGGGACAACACGCGGATGCGGTCATCACGGTAGGCAAACTGGCGGCACACCGTCAGGCTGTCGTCAGTCGAGCCGTCATCCACGAGGATGATTTCAAGATTCTGATAGGTCTGTGCGCAGATGCTGTCCAGACAGCGCGGCAGCGATTGTTCTGCGTTGTACACGGGCACAATGATGCTGACAAGCGGCTGGTCTGCGGCAGACACGGGAAGATTGTCGGGCATAGCATATGACAGGGGAATAAAAAATTCCCCTAAACCTCCAAAAATAATACTAAATTAAATTGTATTCGATTTATTACACAATTTCAAGGGGATTGGTACAAAAGAAACGAAAGAAACACGCTTTACAGCCCGAGGACAATGCCGAGAACCGCACCGCAGATGATAAACACGATGGGATGCAGTTTCGGCAGACGGAACACGCCGATCAGCGCTGCAATATAAACGACAATCGGGATAAAGCGGAACAGATCGGCCAGTGAGCCGCTGGCGGCATAGGCCTGCGTGTCGAACAGCGACAGCACGAACACTTCAAACATAGCGCCTGCAATCAGTCCCGCGGTCGCGGGGCGAATGCCGTAAAAGATGTTGTTGACCAGCGGGGAGTTGCGGAATTTCTCCATGAAGCGGGATACGATCAGAATGATAAAATAAGACGGCAGCACAAGCGACAGCGTGGACACGATGGCGCCCGGAATACCGGCGGCATGGAAACCCGCATAGGTCGACATATTGATGCCGATCGGGCCGGGCGTCGATTCGGAAATGGCGATCATGTCGGTCAGCTGGCTGACCGAAAACC
>CALYTA010000264.1 GCA_945486175.1 uncultured Clostridia bacterium
GCAAACACCACATATGCACAAAAAAGCAAGAAGGTAGAAGACGGTTTTTGGACACAATGCTATAATATGAACAAGAAAAGACGAGAGGATGTCAGTACAGACAGTCTCGAGATGAAATGCAATATTTAAGGAGGATGCAACAATGAGCAAGACTAAGATGACAGTCGGTCAGGCAGTCGTTAAGTTCCTGAACCAGCAGTACATCGAGATGGACGGCAAGGTAGAGCCGTTCGTAGACGGTATTTTCACAATTTTCGGTCATGGCATGGTCGTCGGCCTGGGCCAGGCGCTGAATGAGGTCCCTGGACACCTGAGACGATCCCGGGGCCGCAATGCACAGGGCATGGCACATGTCGCAATTTCCTATGCAAAGCAGCACAACCGCCGCAAGATCATCGCGTGCTCTTCGTCCATCGGACCGGGCGCAGCAAACATGGTAACCGCGGCGCTCACCGCATCCATCAACCACATCCCGCTGCTGCTGTTCCCGTCTGACTCCTTCGCAACCCGTCAGCCGGATCCGGTTCTGCAGCAGATGGAGGTTCCGGGCGATCTGAGCATCACCGCTTCCGATTGCTTCAAGCCGGTTACCAAGTACTGGGATCGCGTTTCCCGTCCGGAGCAGCTGATGCCGGCTATGATCAACGCAATGCGTGTTCTGACCGACACCGCAAACTGTGGCGCTGTCTGCATCAGCCTGCCGCAGGATGTACAGGGCGAGTCCTTTGAGTTCCCGGATTACTTCTTCCAGAAGCGCGTTCACCACATCGCACGCCGTTGCGCAGACGAGTACGAAATCCAGCAGGCAGTTGAGCTGATCAAGGCTTCCAAGAAGCCACTGTTCATCTCTGGCGGCGGTGTCCGTTACTCCGAAGCAGGCGAGACCGTCATGGAATTCTGCAAGGAATTCAACATCCCGGTTTCCCAGACCCAGGCAGGCCATTCTGCTCTGCCGGACAGCTTTGAGCTTTCTGTCGGCGGCGTAGGCGTCACCGGCGGCCTCGCAGCGAACGCGCTGTGCAAGGATGCTGATCTGGTTATCGGCGTCGGCACCCGTTTCAACGACTTTGTCACCGGTTCGAAGTGGGTTCTGTTCCGCAACCCGGACATCAAGGTTCTGGCAATCAACACTTCTGAATTCCATGCAGAAAAGCTGGACGCAACCCGCTGCGTCGGCGATGCAAAGGTAACGCTGGAAGAGATCATGAAGCGCCTGAAGGCAGAGGGCTACAAGTCCGGTTACACCACCGAAATTCAGGAAATCCGCGAGGTATGGGAGAAGGAGCGCCTGAGCGTTCTGGGTGTCCAGTACCACGGCGAAGGCTTCGGCGAAGGCAAGTTCGTTCCGTGTGTACCGTCCTGGACTGAGAAGATCATGAATGACTTTGTCCGTGACATCGGCGGCACCATCACCGAGTCCAACGCAGTTGGCATCCTCCGCGAAGAGATTGACGACGATGCAATCGTAGTTGCAGCAGCTGGTTCTCTGCCGGCAGACCTTGAGCGTCTGTGGGTTACCGATGCGAAGGATTCCTACAACATGGAATACGGCGCATCCTGCATGGGCTATGAGATCGCAGGTGCACTCGGCTCCAAGCTGGCTGAGCCGGATAAGGAAGTTTATGCACTGGTCGGCGACGGCTCGTTCATGATGCTGAACTCCGAAATCCCGACTGCAATCCAGGAGAATGCAAAGATCACCGTTGTCGTATTCGATAACACCGCATTCGGCTGCATCAACAACCTCCAGATGGGCAATGGCGTTGGTTCTCTGGCAACTGAGATGCGTTACCGCAATGAGGAGACCGGCAAGCTGGACGGCAACTACTGCTACACTGACTTCGGCAAGGTTGGCGAAGGCTACGGCATGAAGGCATTCTATGCCAAGACTCCGGAAGAATTCCGTAAGGCAGTTCAGGATGCAAAGAAGGAAACCGGCTCCTGCATCATCGATGCAAAGGTACTGCCGAAGACGATGGCAGAAGGCTATGAGTCCTGGTGGCACATCGGCGTCGCATCCACCTCCAAGTCTGAGTCGGTTCAGGAAGCACGCAAGCGTCTGGATAAGTACATCAGCGAAGCGAGAATGTATTGATCACAACACTTCCAATTTCCTCTGCATTTCTCTTTTACATGACATTGTGACATTCATTCTCATGCACTTATTTTCTCACATTGCCCCACCGCGGCGAAAGCCGCGGTGGGGGACACCCTCAGAAGCGCAGAGAAAGTGGTTCAATACTTTTGTTATATTCCTTTATTCATAACACCTATTTACACACCTAATTCGGCAAAGCCGCCCGATAACAGAGCGGGCGGCTTTGCCATACCCAAAAGGAGTAACACGATGAAATATACTGCAAAGGGCCCGTTCGAGAAGGGCTATAATAAGATGGTTTCTGCGGTTGAAAACCCGGAAATGATGGGCATGGAATTCGGCGTTGTCTCGATGGCAGCAGGCGACGTGATGAGCTTCAACTATCCGCAGGAGGTCGTATATGACCTGATGAGCGGCGGTGTTACGTTCGCATGGGACGGCGGCGTGGAAACTGTTTCCCGTCAGGATTGCTTCCATGAGGGCGCAATTTTGCTGCATGTTCCGCAGAACACGGCAGTCACCATCACCTGCACGGCTGACGCGGAGATCGCTGTTGCACGCACTGAAAATGCACGCAGCTTTGAGGCAAAGCTGATGCGTCCGGAGGATTGCCTGTGCGCAAACGAGGAGCGCGGCGCAGGCCAGATGAACGAGGCATCCACCCGCCTTGTCCGCACCTTCTTTGACCGTTCCAACTGCCCGGAGACCAATTTCTTCATCGGCGAGGTTGTACATTTCCCGGGCAAGTGGTCCTCTTATCCGCCGCATCAGCGTGTTGAGCCGGAGCT
>CALYTA010000265.1 GCA_945486175.1 uncultured Clostridia bacterium
CACATGTCAACCTGTCCCTGCCGGGCATTGCAGGCATCATCCTGTCTATCGGCATGGCGGTCGACGCAAATGTCGTCATTTTTGAGCGTATGAAGGACGAGCTGGGCAACGGCAAGACCATCCGCGCGGCGATTGATTCCGGTTTCAACCGCGCATTCTCCGCAATTCTGGACTCCAACATCACGACACTGATTGCGGCCTTTGTCCTGTACTTCATGGGCACCGGCACGGTCAAGGGCTTTGCCCTGACGCTGGGCATCGGTGTTGTCCTGTCGATGTTCACCGCAGTTACGGTCACACATTTCCTGCTCAACCGCATGGCGGATTTCCGGCTTACTGACCCGAAATTCTACGGCGTGAGAAAGAAAAAGGAGGCGTGAGACCAATGAAGAGCAGATTTTCTATTGTAAAGAAATTTCCGATTTTTGCGGTTATTTCCCTGATTCTCATCGCCCCGGGCCTGATCGGATTGATTACCCTGCCGTTTGGCCTGAACCTGTTCAACATGGATGTCGACTTTGTCGGCGGCACAAGCATGACCTTTGACATCCATCAGGAGGTCACAAGCGACCTTTCCGGCAATGTCATCCCGGATCTCGTTGAGGAGGCAACCGGCCTTGCGCCGTCTTCCGTACAGAAAACGGGCGATAACGGCGAACAGGTGCTGATTAAGTGCACCAAGCTGGACAATGACCAGCAGAAGGCTGTTGTCGCAGCCATGCAGGAGGAATTCAGCATTACGGACGACGATACACAGAACATCTCCGATGTCAATGCGACCATTGGCAAGGAAATGCAGAGCAAGGCGATTCTGGCAGCTGTTGTCGCGGTTCTTCTGATGCTGATCTACATCACCTTCCGCTTTGAGCTGACCTCCGGCCTCGCGGCAATCACCTGCCTGGCACATGACCTGCTGGTTGTACTCTCCGCATACCTCGTGTTCCGCATTCCGTTCAACACGACGTTTATTGCGGTTGCGCTGACCATTCTCGGCTACTCCATCAACTCCAGCATCATTGTCTTTGACCGCGTGCGTGAAAACCGCAAGTTTGCACGCCGTGAGCTGTTCGAAGACACGGTGGAGAAGAGCCTGTGGCAGACCGCAGGACGTACCATCAACACGTCTATTACGACGCTTCTGGCGGTCGGCATGATCTTTATTCTGGGCGTCACCAGCCTGCGCCAGTTCACGCTGCCGATCATCATCGGCATTATCGCGGGCGCATACTCCTCGCTGTTCCTGGCGGGTACGCTCTGGGCGAAGTATCGCGGCCTGTTCCGCAAGAACAAGCGCGAGAAGGCACAGCTCAAGGCGCAGCGCGCAAAGCAGGAGAGCAAGGCTTCCGCAGCGAAGGCTGCTGCTCCGCAGCCGAAAGAGGAGCCGAAGGCAGAGACTTCGACGGAGACCGCTCAGCCGGCAAAGCAGCCGCAGGTGGTTACACCGAAAAAGGTTTCCTCCGGTTCAAAGAAAAAGCGCAAGAAGCGCAAACACGGATAATACACCGGCCGGGCAGTTTCATACTGCCCGGTCTTTCTTTTTGAAAAAAAATGTGGTATGCTGAAGTCAGACAGGAGGGACTCTGGTGCAGATTGGAATTTCAACGGCATCCTTTTATCCGAAGGAACTGGAACGCGGCATAGAATATGCGGCACAGCTTGGCTACCGGCGCGTGGAGCTGTTCATCAATTCGGAAAGCGAATATGGCATTCCGTTCCGCACGATGCTGAAGCAGAAGCTGCGGGAGCTGGGGCTGGAGGTCATATCCGTGCATCCGTTTACGTCCGCAATGGAAGGGCATCTGCTGTTTTCCGACTATGCGCGGCGCACGCGCGATGCACTTGACCAATATACGCGGTATTTTGAAGCTGCGGCGGACCTCGGCGCGAAGTATTTCACATTCCATGGCGAGCTGCTGCGTTCGCGCGGCCTGCCGCCTGCGCGGGCAGACGAACGGCGCTTTGAAACCTATCATAAGCTGTGTGAGCGCGCATCTGCGTGCGGCATTGTATTTACGCAGGAAAATGTGTCGTGGTGCAAATCGAGCGATCCTGCGTTTCTGCGTGAGCTGTATGACAATGTTCCGGAGCTGCGGTTTACGCTGGACATCAAGCAGGCACGCCGTGCGGGTCTGGACTGGAGCAATTATGCCGACGCGGTCGGCAGCCGCATTGTGAACCTGCATATCAGCGATTATGACACGCAGTCGGACTGCCTGCTGCCCGGACAGGGGAAGGTGGATTTTCCCGCCCTGTTCAGCAGGCTGGACGCGCTCGGCTGTGGCAGTGCGCTGGTCGAGGTTTACAGCGACGATTATACGCACCTCACAGAGCTGGAACAGAGCAGGCAGTTTTTGCAGTCCGCAGTATAAAGGGGGTTTTTGAAATGAAATGTCCATATTGTAAGCATACCGAGAGCAAGGTCATCGATTCGCGGTCGACGGTCGACGGCGAGAGCATCCGCCGCCGCCGCGTGTGCCTGCACTGCGGCAAGCGGTTCACAACGTATGAGACCGTGGAGACCAGCTCATTGATGGTCATCAAAAAGGACGGTTCACGCCAGCAGTTTGACCGCGATAAGCTGATGCGCGGCATTGTCAAGGCATGTGAAAAGCGTCCCGTCACAACTGCGCAGATGGATTCCCTGCTCGCGGATATCGAACAGAAGCTGTACGGCAGGCTGGAAAATGAGGTCTCGTCGGAGACAATCGGCGAAATGGTGCTGGAACGGCTGGTGCATATCGACGAGGTCGCTTATATCCGTTTCGCTTCGGTGTACCGCGATTTCCAGGATGTGCATTCCT
This sequence comes from uncultured Clostridia bacterium, assembly GCA_945486175.1. Taxonomy (GTDB): domain Bacteria; phylum Bacillota; class Clostridia; order Oscillospirales; family Butyricicoccaceae; genus Butyricicoccus_A. The sequence goes on from CALYTA010000265.1 coordinate 2,802, forward strand.
TTATGGAAGAACTGATGCGCATGAAGCACATCGATTCCAAAACTGCTGAATAATACAGAATTACC
>CALYTA010000266.1 GCA_945486175.1 uncultured Clostridia bacterium
TTGGCAAGCCAGCTTTGCCTGTGGCCTTTCTTAAAGAACATGGTAAAATTGCAGCGTCCCAGATTAGCGGATGTTGCAAAGCATTTTAAACCGAACTTGGTTTTGTTTGTTCCTGTCATTGCTGTTAGTATTTATAAAATCATGGACAAGGTTTTCCTGGGTTATATGAGTACTATGGAGCAGGTTGGGTACTATGAAAATGCTGAACGCATTATAACGATTGCTGTAACCATGATTACAGCGGTAGGAACTGTTATGTTGCCGAGAATGTCTTCTCTGATTGCTGACAATAAAATGGATGAAAGCAAGCAGTATCTGGACAAAACAATGCTTGTGGTTCTGGCCTATACAAATGCTGTCATGTTTGGGATTTTTGCGGTTGCAAAAGAATTCTCTGTTGTCTATTATGGAGAAGACTTTTTAACAACTGGTGTAATCATGTGCTATTTAGCAGTGACAGTTGTTTTCCTAGGATGTGGCAATGTGGTTCGGACACAATATTTGATTCCACATAAGGAAGACTCTATTTATCTTATATCTGCGATATTGGGAGCTGTCGTTAATTTAGTGATCAATATTCTGTTAATTCCCAGATTAGATGCGGTAGGTGCTGCGATAGGAACAATCTGTGCAGAGATCGTTGTCTGGCTCTACCAGATCCTTTCAGTGAGACATGAACTCAGGTTACGGAAATACCTGAAATGGCAAATTATTTTTACACTGACAGGCCTGGTTATGTTCCTTGTCATTCGTTTTATGCCGACTCATAATAATGCTATTATTGCACTGGGATTGCATATATTGGTCGGTGCGGCGGTATACATCCTTCTGGCAGGACTATATATTATCAAGGTCGAGAAATTTGCTATTGTTCATGTAAAAAAGAAAAAGTGATCTGTGAAAGCTGTCAGGAAGAAGTGAAATTATGAAATGATACATAGAGTTGTGTAAAAATAAGAAACTCGTTCCCTGGAAAGGTTGAATGGTTTTGCTGTCAAACGGCGAAAATCATCTAATTTGCTTAAAATTACGAACTTTTACAAAGGATGTGCAATATCAACAATGAGACTGGACAAATATTTAAAGGTATCCCGCCTGATTAAGCGGCGGACAATTGCAAATGAAGCGTGTGACAACGACCGCATTCTGGTCAATGGCAAGCAGGCAAAGGCTTCCTATCAGGTCAAGGTCGGCGATGTCATCGAAATTTCCTTCGGCCAGCGGACGCTCAAGGTTGAGGTGCTGAATATTGCGGAGCATGTGCTCAAAAACGATGCTTCCGCGCTGTACCGTGAGCTGCCGTAATACCGTCATAATGTTTTGCCCGGACGCATAAGCTGAAAGCGTTCGGGCACTGCTTTTTACGGAGGGGATGGCATGGAGCGCGATACAAAAGGAGAGAGCCGGGTACTGCCGCACGGTCTGTCACTGCAGGACCGGCAGAAGCTGGCGATTTCAGGCGTCAGCGATGTGGTAAACTTCGATGAAAATCAGGTGATCATCACGACTGGGCTGGGAACCCTGACCATCCGTGGCAGCGGGCTGCATGTAGACCAGCTCAGTCTGGAGAGCGGGGAACTGCGTGTGACGGGGACAATTGACCTCCTGGAATATGATGACAGCGGAGCGCCGGGAGGCGGATTTTTCCGGCGGCTGTTCCAGTGAGTGCGGTAAATCCGCTGCCGATGCAGCTGTGGACGATCCTCACGGCGCTTCTTGCGGGAGCAGCCTGCGGGGCAGTATACGACGTTTTAAGAGAAATTCGTCTGGCTGTCGGGCGGCGCCGGCTGGAGCTGCTGCTCGATGCGCTGTTTTCCATAATGGTTGCCGCTGTCCTGTTCGTGCTTGTCACCGGGGGTGCACAGATGCGCCTGCGTGGCTTTATGCCGCTGTCCATGCTGGCAGGCGGGCTGCTTTGGAGCGTGACTGCAGGGCGTTTTCTCCGCTGGCTGCTGCGGAAATGCGGAACAATATTGAAAGCAGCTGGCAATATCTTGCGCAGTTTTTGTGCCTGGCTTGCACGGCCACTGCGCAAACGTAGAAAAAAAGCAGAGAAACAGCCCTCAATTTTGGAGAAATCACGAAAAAAATAAAAAAAGTGCTTCCATTTTTGCCACCGGTGGTATAAAATAAAGTAGTATTGTTATTCGTGATGTTAAGGAGGAGTACGATGAAACGCCGCAGGAAGTCAAAGCTGCATCCGCTTGTAAAAGCTCTGCTGGTTCTCGTTATTGTATTTGCCGGAGTCCGGCTTGTCTCCCTCCAGCTTCAGATCAACGACCTACAGCAGCAGTGCGAGGAACTGGACAAAGAGATCAAGCACAAAGAACTTGCCAATAAAGAGCTGAAGGAATCGCTGGATGAGGGCGTCACAGATGAGGCAATTGCAAAAATTGCGCGCGATGTGCTGGGCTATGCATCCCCCGGCGAGCGCATTTTTATTGACAGTTCAGAGCAGTAACCACATTTATGGAGGAAAAATCAAAAAGGTATGGATTTGGCCGTAGGAGAAATCATTTCCGGCAAGGTGACCGGAATCACAAAGTTTGGCGCATTCGTTTCCCTGCCGGAGGGCAAGACGGGACTGGTACATATTTCTGAGGTAGATCAGTCATATGTCAGCAATATCCGCGATCACCTGACAGAGGGTCAGGAGGTCAAGGTCAAGATCATCGCAATCGATGAAACCGGCCGCGTCAATCTGTCCATCAAAAAAGCGCAGCCGCGCGCAAATACCGAGCGCCGTCCGGTGGGCCGCAGCAGCGCCGCAGGAAACGGAAGTTCTGCGCCGCGTTCCAACGGTGGAAAGAAATACCAGCGTCCTTCCTCCGGCGGCAGCTATGTCC
>CALYTA010000267.1 GCA_945486175.1 uncultured Clostridia bacterium
CAGATGAACAGCATGTATGACTGCTTTACGCTGCGCAATGGTGTGGAGATTCCATGCGTCGGCTACGGCACTTATAAAGCCGCAGAAGGCAACAGTGCGGACATCATCCGCACGGCGCTGGAAGCGGGCTACCGGTATTTTGACACCGCATCCTTTTACGGTACGGAGGAATATCTTGCACAGGCAATCCGCGAGAGCGGTGTTGCGCGCGGAGAGCTGTTTCTCGCATCAAAAATGTGGCGGGATGAAATGGGATATGAGCAGACAAAAGCGGCATTCCAGCGCTCTCTGGAGCGGCTGGAGACCGATTATCTTGACCTGTATCTGATCCACTGGCCGCGCCCGGACGCTGCCTGCACCGACTGGAAACAGCTGGATATCGATACCTGGCGCGCGATGGAGGAGCTGTACGCGGAGGGGAAGATCCGTGCGATCGGTCTGAGCAACTTCCTGCCGCAGCACATCGAAAATCTGATGCAGAACGGTACGACGCTGCCGATGGTCAACCAGATTGAGTTCCACCCGGGCTATGTGCAGGAGGCAACGGTGCGCTACTGCCAGAAGCACGGCATCCAGATGCAGGCATGGAGCCCGATGGGGCGCACGCGTGTGCTGAACGACCCGCTGGTCACTGAGCTGGCGCAGAAATATGGCGTTTCCACAGCGCAGATCTGCCTGCGCTATGCCTTGCAGCGCAATGTCATTCCGCTGCCGAAATCGTCATCCATGGCACGCATGAAGCAGAATCAGGATTTGTTTTCGTTTGCCATCTCGCAGGAGGATATGTTCCGCCTGGATACCATGCCTCAGACCGGTTGGTCGGGACTGCATCCGGACGCATTATGAATCAAAACAGCAAAGAGCCGCAGGCTTTCGGAGAAAGTCTGCGGCTCTCGCTTTTTAAGGAGTTATACTATGCTTTGGTGGTTAGCTGAGTAAAATAAACTTATGCGACATACTGCATCAGCATGACAGCAGTCTCGGCACGGGTGATGGTATCGCGCGGTGCGAGCAGGATATTCGCGCCTGCCTGTTTGCCGGTGATGATACCGTTCTGTGTTGCCCATGTGATGGCGCTGACAGCCCAGCCGGACACGCTTGCTGCATCGGGATAGCTGTCGAGCGAACCGGTAACTGCGGGATTTTCTGCATCGCTGTACAGGAACTGTGCATATTCCTCACGGGTGCAGGTTGCGTCCGGAGAGAACTTGCCGTTGCCGGTACCGGATGCCGCGCCGTTGGCATTTGCCCACTGGACAGCGTTGTAATACCATGCGGTTTCCGGTACATCGGTGAATGCCGGCTCACCGGATATCTCCGGATAGCCTGCCTTTGCATACAGCGTCTGGACAACCATTGCGCGGCTCATTGCGACTGCCGGGCCGAACTTGCCGCCGCCAATGCCGTTCATCAGGCTCTTGTCGGAGACATAGTCAACGGCATCTGCATACCAAGCGTCAGCGGAAACATCAGTGAAGGAGCGGTCAAACTGGCAGTTTGTAATGGTGCTGTTTTCCAGAACCGTGAAGTTGCCGCGGCGGACAGCGGAACCGGTGAAATCACAGTTTGTGAGTGTCAGGTTCTTGCAGTTCTGGATGGAATCCGGGGTGGTGGAACCGGTGATCCTGACATTGTCCAGCGTCAGTCCGTCGACATAATTCATGTTGAATGCCTGTGCACTGCCGTTGAAGCTGGAATCCTTGATGGTGAAATCCGAGATGTAGCAGTCCTGTGTGCCTTCCGGTACGGTGCAGGAGTCTGCGATGGTATCAACGCTGAAGCCGTTCAGCTGGAGTGCGTACTTGCCGCCCTTGTCTGCTTCGCCTGCTTCATTAACATTGACGCCTTCGATGAGGACATGCTTGAACGCCGGGATATAGGCATTATAGCTGACATTCATTGCTTCCATCATCTGAACTTCCTTTGCAACGTCGTAGTTCAGATCGACCAGGACAACCGGACGGGCCGGCTCGACCATCTTGACCGTGTCATCCTTGTAGTAGATGTTCTCGATGACGCCGCCGCGGATGTAGTTCGTCTTGAAACGGAATGCCGCCTGAAGCTCATCGCTGTTCATCTCGTTGTTGCGGGAGAAAATGTTCTTGACGCCGGCGGTAATTTCCGAACCGATGGTGACGCCGCCGTGGCCGTCGACGAAGGTGTTGTTTTCCAGTACGATGTTGTGGCTCGGACGGCCGATGCGCAGGCCGTCGCCGTTGCGGCCGGATTTAATCGCCATGCAGTCGTCGCCGACATCGAACTGGTTGTTGCGGATGACCATGTTGCTGGTGCATTCCGGGTCACAGCCGTCGTTGTTGTGCAGGTGGCTGTTGACGTTGACACCCTGAACCATGACGGTATCACAGAGTACCGGGTTGATCTCCCACATCGGGGAATTGCAGATGGTGACGCCTTCGATCAGCACGTTCTGGCAGTTGTACGGCTGGACGAAGTTCGGACGGAGGAAGCCGTCGTCTGCGCCACTCCAGTCTTCGGATGTGGATTCACCGTACTGGCGCTCTGCAACCGGGACATCGGTCTGGCCCTGGCCAAACAGCTTGGTGCGCGGTGCATTCTGCGCCTCAATCTTGATGCCGTTGGCATAGGTACGGGAATTCTTCCACTGATGCCAGGTCATCGTTTCAGGATGAACGCCGTCGCCGATGGAAGCCTGTCCGTCCAGCGTGCCCTCGCCGGTGATGGCGATGTTTTTCTTGCCATAGGCATAGATGAACGGGGAGTAGTTCATCAGTTCAACGCTCTCGAAGCGGGTCAGGGTCAGGCCCTTGTCGTCGACGTCATCGCCGTAAACTTCCTTCATCAGGTCACCCTGATACAGGCTGGT
>CALYTA010000268.1 GCA_945486175.1 uncultured Clostridia bacterium
TCGGTCGTGATGGAACAGGACGGAAATGCCTTCCGCAGGCGCTCGACACAGGCCAGGTATTGCGCCGTTGTATAGCGCCGGTGCATGCGTTTCAGCGTTGCGTCACAGCCGGATTGCAGGGACAGATGGAAATGCAGCGCGAGATTGGGATACCTGCACAGGGCATCACAGAATTCCTGTGTGACCATGCGCGGCTCCAGCGAGCCCAGCCGGATGCGCACCTGCGGAACAGCACGGCAGAGTGCGGCAGCCAGTGCCGTCAAATCCGGCTTTTCCGGCAGATCGCGTCCATAGCTTGCAATTTCAATGCCGGTCACGATAATTTCCCGGACACCGTCATCTGCGAGCCGCTGCGCCTGCTCTACAGCCTGTTCCAGCGGGAGCGAACGGACATGTCCGCGCGCATATGGGATAATGCAGTAGGTACAGTAATTGTCACAGCCATCCTGTACCTTGAGCAGGGCGCGTGTATGCCCCGGCAGGACGCCTGCCGGCAATGGTTCAAACGTGCGCCGTGCACGGATGTCCGACACCGTGCAGATTTTTTTTCGATTTTGCACTGCCTGTTCACACAGCGCAAGTACGGCAGCGCGGTCCGCCGTACCGCAGACGATATCGATGCCATCCAGTTTTGCTGCGCGTTCCGGTTCGGTCTGTGCGAAGCAGCCGCAGAGCGCGACAACTGCCCCCGGATTGTCCCGCTGCATTTTATGCAGTGCGCGCAGCGTTTTGTGGTCACCGGACGATGTGACAGTACAGGTATTTAAAATGCATACATCGGCGCCGGATTGTACCAGTGTGTGTCCGCGCGCCTGTGCAAGCTGTGCCAGCGCCTGCGTTTCAAACTGGTTTACCTTGCAGCCGAGTGTTGCAAAGCAGAATTTCATACGATTCCTCCATGTATCAAGCCTGTAAACTCCCTGTGAACTTTTGCTTCAGGGCATAGATTGTTTCAAACAAAAATATTATAATAAATTTTACAAAGAGATACAACGGGGGTAAATGCAGATGATTAAGGTTCGGATTCGGCTGGACAAGTCTGATGATCTGGCGGGGCTCAATGCGGAGGCAACTCGCATGCCGTTTGACATCGACCTCGTGTCCGGCTGGTATGTAGCGGATGCAAAATCCATGGTAGGACTGTTTGGACTGGATTTGTCTTCACCCATCCGTGTGGATATCTACACGGACAGACGCAGTGCGGAGCCGTTTTTGCGGTATCTCCGCCCGATGATGGTCGAAAGCTGACACGTGATACAGCCGGAAACGGAGGAGGTTATCCATATGGCAGGGACTTTTATGGCATTGCTGGTATTGGCGATTGAGATTGCCGTTATAGCAGTGATAGCATATTTTGTGATTAAAAAAGCAGTGAAGGATGCAATCCGCGAATCGAAGGAAGAAAACAGAAATTCATAATGTGATGCATCATTTTCAAGGAAAAAACAGATCGCTTGCTGAAAAAGTGAGCGATCTTTTTTGCGCACAAAACCGGCATGGCATGCCCATGCGCCGCATATGGTTGAGGGGAAGACAAAGATGCTGCAGCTGTTTTGAATAGAAGAAGGGGCTGTGCCGGAGAGGACAGGTGTGTGAGGATGAAACGAATCTGTGTGATTGGCGCTGTGATATGCTGCCTGTTGGCGGTATCCGTTCCGGCGTCCGCTGCCGGGCTGGGAGAAGTCAAAGCGAAATCTGCCATCCTGACGACGGAAGACGGGCAGGTGCTGTTTGAGCAGAACGCGGATGAGGAGCTTCCGCCCGCGTCAGTGACAAAAATCATGACGATGCTGCTGACGATGGAGGCGATTGACAGCGGAAAAGCATCGCTGGATGATCTTGTGACAGCGTCTGCACACGCGGCGGAAATGGGCGGCTCGCAGATTTACCTCAAGGAGGGCGAGCAGATGACGCTGGACGATATGCTCAAGTCCATCGCCGTCGCTTCAGCCAACGATGCGGCAGTTGCCGTTGCGGAACACCTGGGCGGCAGTGAGGAGGCATTTGTCTCCATGATGAATGAGCGTGCGAAGGAGCTGGGCTGCACGGGCACGACATTCGTCAATCCAAACGGGCTGGATACCGACGGGGAGGAAACGCGCACCACAGCGGCAGATCTTGCCAAAATTTCAGCTGAACTGCTGCGCCATGAAAAAATTCTGGAATATACCTCCATCTGGATGGACAGCGTGCGTGATGGCACGTTCGATCTGGCAAATACCAACAAAATGCTGCGGCTGTATGACGGCATGATCGGTCTCAAGACGGGTTATACCAGTACGGCGGGCTACTGCATTTCCGCTGTCGCGGAACGCGACGGCATGCGGCTGATTGCGGTTGTGCTGGGCGAGCCGGATAAGGAATCGCGCAATTCGGACATCACAGCCATGCTCAATTATGGCTTTGCAAATTATGCAATGGCAGATATTCTCGAAGATGGGCAGAAGCTGGGCGATGTACCGGTTGAGCTGGGCATGCAGGAATCGGTATCCGTACAGCTTGCGGATGACACGCCAATCCTGATGGAAAAAGCGGGCGCGGAAGGGCTTGAACGTGAGATTACACTGGCTGACAGTGTGCAGGCACCGGTAAAGATGGGTGAGAAGCTGGGTGAGGTCGTGCTGCGGCGCGGGGAGGAGGAAATTGCCCGGAGGGAAATTGTGGCAGCGGAGGATGTCGAGCGCAAGGGAATTTCCGCAATTTACCGCGATTTGCTCTCCTATCTGCTCATGAAACGGCAGGCATTTTAAAAAATTTTTACAGGACTGTAAATCTTACAGCGGAACCTTCGGTTTTCTTTACAAAATCCGTTGTAATTTTTTGCAATTTATGATACCATTGTA
>CALYTA010000269.1 GCA_945486175.1 uncultured Clostridia bacterium
GCTGTCCGGCTGGACAGTATAAATCGCATCCGCGCGACGCGTCAGCATGCGCACACATGCCTCATACTGCTTGTCCGCAACCATGCCAAGCACAAGAGAAATGCCGCCCATGGGAAGCAGGCTGTCGAGCGTTTCACACAGCGCGGTCACACCGTCGACATTGTGCGCCCCGTCGATCATCAGCAGCGGCTCATGCCGCACAATTTCCTGACGGGCAGGCATACATGCTTCGGCAAAGCCCGTGGAAATCGCTTCATCCGGGATACTCCAGCCCCTGCCGCGCAGCGCAGTCAGAGCAGTATATGCCGTGGCGGCGTTATATGCCTGATGCCTGCCGATCATACGCAGGCGGAACGGATGGCCGTCAACCACACACTCCGTGCCGTCCAGTGTGCAGGTGATATTTTCCGGCTGTACAGCGGGAAGATAGGTCGCGCGCATGTCATAGCAGCGCTTTTTCAGCACCTCATCCACCGACGGCTTCTGCTTCGGATAATTGATGAGCAACGAGTCGGATTTTACAATATAACTTTTATCCGCTGCAATTTCCTCAACTGTATTGCCGAGCACTGCCATGTGGTCGAGCGCCACATGCGCCATAACAGCGGCCTCCGGACAGTCGATGACATTGGTTGCATCAAAGCGCCCGCCGAGTCCGACCTCCAGCACGACAATGTCACAGCCCTGCTCGAGAAAATACAGCATTGCACATGCCGTTGTAAATTCAAACTCGCCGATGTACTCTCCTTCGGGCAGCTGCAGGTGCTGCTCGGTTTCCAAAACATGCGACGCAATGCGGCACAGGTCTTCGCGCGGAATATATGTGCCGTTGATGCGGATGCGTTCACAGAAATCGACAACAAACGGAGAAACGAACAGACCGGTTCGATAACCGGCCTGTTCCAGAGCAGCCGCCGTCAGCACGGCGATGCTGCCTTTTCCGTTGGTTCCCGCGATGTGAACAAATTTCAGCTTTTTCTGTGGATTGCCCAGTGCGGCGAGCAGTGCGCGGATGCGGTCGAGACATGGTGTCCCGCTGAACCGACCGTGCGCATGGATGGCAGATAAAATCTGTTCGTAATCGCTCATATGCTTCAGTCCAGTGCAGCCAGGCTCTCGTCGAGCTTGGCAATCTGCTCCTTCAGCTTGGCTGCCTTGGTGCGTTCGCCCTCGACAACCTGCTCCGGCGCCTTCTTGAGGAAGCCCGGATTGCCCAGCTTCTTCTCGATAAAGGACAAATCCCTCTGTGCCTTTGCCTTTTCCTTATTCAGGCGTGCCTTTTCCTTCTCGAAATCGATTAGTTCGTTCATCGGCATGTACATCTGTACATCTCCCGTGACAACCGAGACCATCTTGGCGGCATCTGCCGGTGCGGCGTCGGAAACACTCAGCGCGCTGGAATATGCCAGCTTGAGGAAGCAGGCTTCGCCTTCCTTAAATACAGACTGGCAGTCTGCGTTTTCAGTGACAACATAAACCTGTGCCTTCTTGGACGGCGGAACATTCATCTCAGCACGGCGGTTGCGGATTGCGCGGATGCTCTCCATGAGGATTTCCATCTGTGCTTCCTCTGCCTCGAAATGCAGCTCCTCCGAATAGGTCGGCCACTTGGACAGCATAACCGTTTCGCCCTCATGCGGCAGTGCCAGCCAAATGGTCTCCGTGATAAACGGCATAAACGGATGCAGCAGCTGCATCGAGCCGGACAGGACATAGCACAGGACATTCTGGACATTCTCGCAGGTCTCCTTGTCCTCCTTGTTCTGGAGGCGGGTCTTTGCGATTTCAATATACCAGTCACAGAAGACATCCCAGATAAAGTCATTCAGCTTCTGTGCGGCAATGCCGAGCTCATACTTATCGATGTTGGTCGTGACATCCTGAACCAGCGTGTTGTACTTGGACAGAATCCACTTGTCCTCCATTGTCAGCGTCTTCGGCAGTTCAACCTTGTCGATGGTCAGGTTCATCTGGATGAAGCGGGATGCATTCCAGATCTTGTTGCAGAAATTGCGGCTCGCTTCAACGCGATCCTTGGAATAACGCATGTCATTTCCGGGCGAGTTGCCGGTTGCCAGCGTGAAGCGCAGTGCGTCTGCGCCGTACTGGTCGATGACCTTCAGCGGGTCAATGCCATTGCCGAGCGACTTGGACATCTTTCTGCCCTGCTCGTCGCGGACAAGGCCGTGGATATAAACCGTCTTGAACGGTACCTGCTTCATGTGCTCCATGCCGGAGAAAATCATGCGGGCAACCCAGAAGAAGATGATATCATAGCCGGTAACCAGCGTATCGGTCGGATAGAAGTACTCCAGCTCCTTCGTTTTTTCCGGCCAGCCGAGCGTGGAGAACGGCCACAGTGCAGAGGAGAACCAGGTATCCAGTACGTCCTCTTCCTGACGGATGTGCGTGCTGCCGCACTTCGGGCAGACGGTGACATCTTCCTTGGCGACAACCATTTCACCGCAGTCCTCGCAGTAATACGCCGGGATGCGGTGGCCCCACCACAGCTGACGGGAAATACACCAGTCATGGACATTTTCCATCCAGCGGATATATGTCTTGCTGAAGCGCTCCGGAACGAACTTGATCTCGCCCTCTTCAACGACGCGGATGGCTTCCTTTGCGAGCGGTGCCATCTTAACGAACCACTGTGCGGATGTCATCGGCTCAACCGTCGTGCCGCAGCGGTAGCAGGTGCCGACATTGTGCGTGTGGTCCTCAATCTTGACCAGGCGGCCCTCGGCCTCCAGGTCAGCCAGAACGGCCTTGCGGCACTCATAGCGGTCCATGCCCTGGTACTTGCCGCCGTTTTCATTGACGGTCGCATCCTCATTGAATA
>CALYTA010000270.1 GCA_945486175.1 uncultured Clostridia bacterium
TCCAAATCACCTCACGGAGAGTATGGACGGCAGGACATTGTTTTATACCGGCAGGGTATGTCTTGACATTTATAACAGAAAACCATAGAATAAAGAACAGATTACCATTGATTTTAGGAGGAATTGTTACGAAATTTCCGGGCAGCCGGGCACTGGCGCGACAGGGCGCGCCTGGAAACCGGCGCAGGCAGGTTATCCTGCTGGCAATCCTTTTTGTGTGCGCAATGGTCGGCTATGTCATTGTCGATCACGATGATGCATGGTACACCAGTACAATTGCGGTTATCACAGAGATACAGACCGAACACACCGAAACACAAAACGGTGTGAGCATCGGAAAAGAGAACTATTATGTACAGACGATTACTGCGCGGCTGACAAACGGCGCGCGGAAAGGGGAAACCATTGGGCTGTCCAACCAGTATACCGATTCCGGAGTGCGCGATGAATGCTATCAAATTGGCGACAAGCTGTTCGTGGAGCCGGGAGGCGATGGGGAAACCGGCAAAATCATCGGACAGAAGCGCGATACGTTGGTCTATCTGCTCGCGGCAGCGCTGCTGATCGGCATGCTTGCTGTCGCAGGCGCGTCCGGTCTGCTCGCAACCCTGTCCCTGGTGTTCAATATTGCTTTGCTGACCATTGCGCTGCGCTGTTATCTGGATGGCTGGAATATCTTTGCGCTGACCGGTGTGCTGATTCTGCTGTTTACCATTCTTTCGCTGATTATTGCGAACGGCTGGAATCGGCGCTCTGCACTCGCCATTGCGGTCACGCTGCTGTCGATTGCCGCCACTGCGATGATCTTTTTGATTGTCCGCGCGTGCACGCCGGAACTGCAATATCAAATGATGGAATACGCTGTTGTACCGGATGACTTGAGTGCATTGTTCTTTTGTGAAATCATGGTCGGCGGGCTGGGCGCAGTCATGGATGTCGCTATTTCGCTGATTTCCACAGCGGATGAACTGCTGATGCACAATCCGAATATTCCCTATGAACAGCTGCGCGATTCCGTGCGGGCGGTGTCCGATGATATCATGGGCACGATGGTAAATGTCCTGTTTTTTACCTATATTTGCGGCGGGCTGCCGGAAATGCTGCTCATGCTGCGCAACAACCTGACTGTTTCGTTTGTCTGGGAATATGTGCTGTCGTTTGAGATGGTGCGTTTCCTCGTCGGTTCCATCGGTCTGGTGCTCGCCGTGCCGATTTCCCAGCTTGTTTTGAAGCTCTGGACGAGCCGTCGGGAGGTGCAGCATGGTTAAAGTACTCTGCGTCATCCTGCTGGCGCTCATGCTGCTTGTTGGGCACGATCGCGGCTTACAGGCATTTTTGACGATCCTGATGAATATGGCTGTTTTAGCAGGCGTTGTCCTCGCCATTGTATATGGTGCGAACCCGTTGGTCATCAGTGCAGCGGCAGGCGTTTTGCTGACGGTCCTGATTTTGTTTTATCAGAACGGCAACAATTTGAAGACGCGCGTCGCATTCGCGGTCATTCTTGCTGTCCTGCTGGTGGCCTTTGCCATCGGTTTGCTGTTGTGCCGCGCAGGACATGCGGGCGGCTACAGCGAAGTGAAAATTAACCTCGACGACGGGCTGTTCCTCGATGGGAATGTCAGCCTGTCTATGCAGCAGGTTGAAATCGGTATTATCCTGCTCGGATTGCTGGGCGCAGTCAAGGACGCCGCTGTTGCGGTGACGTCAGCGGTCTATGAGGTACATCGGAATAATCCGGAGCTGCTGCCATCCCGCCTGTTTGCTTCCGGACTGAACATCGGCAGGGAAATTCTGTCGACCACGATCAACACACTGTTTTTCTCCTGTGTGGGAGAATCACTGCTGCTGTTCAACATTGTTTGCTACTGGGGATATTCCTTTGGTTATTTCCTCAATTCCAAGGCATTGTATCAGGTTTTCCTGTTCTCCGGCGTGGCAGGCCTGGGCTGTGTTGCGGCGATTCCGCTTGCGGCGTTTGCCATGACGGTGGTACTCAAACGAAAGGAAGGCAGGTCGGATGACAAAGCAGATGGAAATTGACGGCATTCCCGTCACAGTTGTCCGCAAGAAAATCAAATCGTTTAACCTGTATGTCAAAGCACCGGACGGACAGGTATGTGTTTCTGCTCCTGCCCGGACCAGTGACCGGGCGGTATGTGCCTTTGTGCGGGCACATATGGATTGGATTATAAAGCAGCAGCATATCATTCGTACCCGGCATGTCCCGCGCAGATATGAGACTGGCGAACACATCCCGGTGTTTGGCGTGCCATATCCACTGGTTGTACGTGAAGCAGAAGCGCGCCGCGACTGCGGTGTGCGGCAGGAAGGCAATCAGCTGATCCTGACCGCACCTGCCGGAAGCACCTGTGAACAGCGGGAAGAGCTGCTCCGGCGCTGGCAGCGGGAGCAGCTGCACGAGGTTGCCGGTGATCTGCTTGCCCATTGGGCGCCGCTACTGCATGTACAGGTCAGGGAATGGCACATCAAGCGGATGAAAACCAGATGGGGCACATGCAATTACAGTGCACACCGCATCTGGCTGAATCTCGCGCTGGCAGAGCAGCCGCTCGAATGTGTGGAATATGTCGTGGTACATGAGCTGTGCCACCTGCTGGAAGCGAGCCACAGCGAACGGTTCTGGAATCTGATGACGAAATTCCTGCCCGACTGGCCACAGCGCCGAACGCGCCTGAATCAGAAAAAGAAAGCGGAATGATGGCTTTTTGCCGTCATTCCGCTTTTCATATGCAGTTATTTATTCTGTACGGCGCGGATAAAGGAGAGCATTTGCTGTACCGTCCCTTCCGTTCCCAGCAGACTGCTGTCAATC
>CALYTA010000271.1 GCA_945486175.1 uncultured Clostridia bacterium
CGGTCACAGGCTGATCTGGACGCGGCACGCCACAGCAGCGCAGATCTCGTGCTGCTGGACAACGGATATGGCACAGGTGAAGCGTTTGACTGGACGCTTGTGCGCGATATCGGCAGGCCATTCGCGCTCGCAGGCGGATTGCGGGCGGACAACATTGGTGATGCGGCGAACATGCAGCCGTATATCATGGACATTTCCAGCGGCGCGGAAACGGACGGCGTCAAAGACGCAGACAAAATCCGCGCGCTGATCGAACAAATAAGGAGTTTCTAAACATGTCTAACGGAAGATTCGGCATTCACGGCGGGCAGTATATCCCCGAAACCCTGATGAATGCCATTCATGAACTGGAAGAAGCGTATAACCGCTATAAAGACGATCCGGAATTCAATGCAGAGCTGGACGAGCTGATGAAGAACTATGTCGGCCGCCCCTCCCTGCTGTACTATGCCGAGAAAATGACCAAAGACCTCGGCGGTGCAAAGATTTACCTCAAGCGTGAGGATCTCAACCACACCGGCTCGCATAAAATCAACAATGCACTCGCACAGTGCCTGCTCGCAAAGAAGATGGGCAAGACGCGTGTCATCGCGGAGACCGGTGCAGGCCAGCACGGTGTTGCAACCGCAACCGCAGCTGCGCTGCTCGGACTGGAATGCGAGGTGTATATGGGCCGCCTCGACACCGAGCGTCAGGCACTCAATGTCTACCGCATGAAGCTGCTGGGCACCAAGGTACATCCGGTTGACACCGGCACGGCGACACTCAAGGATGCCGTTTCCGAGACCTTCCGCGAGTGGGTCAGCCGCATTGACGACACCCACTATGTCCTCGGCTCCGTCATGGGCCCGCATCCGTTCCCGACCATTGTGCGCGATTTCCAGTCGGTCATCTCGAAGGAAATCAAGCAGGAGATGCTCGAGCGCGAAGGCCGCCTGCCGGACGCTGTCATCGCCTGTGTCGGCGGCGGCTCCAACGCCATCGGTGCATTTTACAATTTTATCGACGATCCCGAAGTACAGCTGATCGGCTGTGAGGCCGCAGGCCGCGGCGTCAACACAAAGGAAACCGCTGCGACGCTGTCCACCGGACGCCTCGGCATTTTCCACGGTATGAAGTCCTATTTCTGCCAGGACGAATACGGCCAGATTGCACCGGTTTACTCCATTTCCGCCGGTCTGGACTATCCGGGCATCGGCCCGGAGCATGCAATGCTGTTTGATTCCGGCCGCGCCAAGTATGTCCCCGTCACAGATGAGGAAGCGGTTCAGGCGTTTGAATACCTGTCCCGCACAGAGGGCATCATTCCCGCCATCGAATCCGCACACGCCATTTCCTATGCGTGCAAGCTGGCGCCGACCATGTCGCCCGATCAGATTATCGTCATCAACGTCTCCGGCCGCGGCGATAAGGATGTCGCTGCCATCGCCCGCTACAGAGGGGAGGATCTCCATGACTAAAATTGCAGATGCCTTTGCAAACGGCAAGGCGTTTATCCCATTCCTGACCTGTGGCGACCCCGATCTGGAGACCACGGAAAAGCTCATCCCCGCCATCGCCGATGCAGGTGCTGACCTGATCGAGCTTGGCATTCCGTTCTCTGACCCGACCGCCGAAGGCCCGGTCATTCAGGACGCAAACCTGCGCGCGCTGTCCGGCAGCGTGACCACTGACAAGATTTTCGACATGGTCCGCCGTGTGCGCCAGACCGTCAGCATCCCGATGGTATTCATGACTTACGCGAACGTCATCTTCTCCTATGGCGCAGAAAAGTTCCTCAAAACCGCCGCAGAGATCGGTATCAACGGCATTATTGTGCCGGATGTGCCGTTTGAGGAAAAGCAGGAATTTGAGCCGCTGTGCAAAAAGTACGGTCTGGCACAGGTTTCCATGATTGCACCGACCTCGCATGACCGCATCCGCGCAATTGCGGAGCAGGCAGAGGGTTTCCTCTACTGTGTCTCCTCGCTCGGCGTCACAGGCACGAGAACCAGCATCACGACTGACATCGGTGCAATGGTCAAGCTCGTCAAGGAAGTCAATGACATTCCGTGCGCGGTCGGCTTCGGTATCTCCACGCCGGAGCAGGCGGAGACCATGTGCCGTCAGGCAGATGGTGCCATCGTCGGCTCGGCAATTGTCAAGCTGATTGCAAAATATGGCCGCGACAGCGTACAGCCGGTCGCGGAGTATGTCAGGTCCATGAAGGACGCATGCCGCCGCGCGGATTGATTTCCCATCCCCAATTTGATACACTGACAGTGCAGGAGTGCTTCCTGCACTGTTTTTTTTGTTTATGGAGAAAGGATATCTGAAAATGAAGCTGATTTCCCTGCTGGAAAATACCTCAAATGTGCCGGAAATCGAGTCGCGGCACGGATTGTCGCTCTATCTGGAAACCGCATCGCACCGCATTGTATTTGACTTCGGGCCGGATGACACGTTCCTGCACAACGCGTCAAAGCTGGGCGTGGACATCGCCGCAGCGGACCTCGCATTCCTGTCGCACGGGCATTATGACCACGGCGGCGGACTGCCTGCCTTTTTACAGGCAAATGGCCATGCGCCGGTTTACCTGCACAAAAATGCCTTTATCCCCCACTGGTCATCCGCCACACGGTACATCGGTCTGGAGCAGTCGCTGAAAACCAGTCCGCGCCTGCATTTTACCGACGGCGTGACACGCCTTGGGGATGGTCTGACACTGATTTCCGGCGCACCCGGACACCGGTTTCTCTCATCCTCCTGTGCGAATCTGCAAATGGAGTGTGCGGACGGCGCGCGCCTGCCGGACGACTTTTCCCACGAGCAGAGCCTGATTGTCGAGG
>CALYTA010000272.1 GCA_945486175.1 uncultured Clostridia bacterium
ATCTATACCCCGAATGTAAGCTCTTACATTTTCGGAATTCGCAGTAAAAACAGCACAGGAGATGATATTTCAGGAACAATCCAAATCAGAGTAAAGGAGAGACATTTTTTGAAAGATTATATAAAAATCCATTCTGGTGACCTTGTTGCCGTTGCGCTGACACCGCTGTCCGCAGGCACCACCGTCCGGATCGATGGAAATGATATTACACTTCAAGAAGATATCCCCCAGGGACACAAGTTTGCCTTGTCCGACATCCCTGCCGGCAAGCCGGTCATCAAGTATGGTTCCCCCATCGGAGTTGCAACACAGGACATCTCCCAGGGCACCTGGGTACATACCCATAATATCAAGACCGGTCTCGGCGATCTGCTGACCTATACATATGCACCGAATTGTGAACCGCTGGTTCCGACCGATGACTGTTATTTCCAGGGTTACCGCCGCGCAGACGGCAAGGCCGGTGTGCGCAATGAAATCTGGATCATCCCGACGGTCGGCTGTGTCAACAACATCGCAACTGCCATCGAGCGCAAAGCGCAGGCACTGAAAACCGATGCCATCGACTGCATCGCCGCGTTTCCGCACCCGTATGGCTGCTCGCAGATGGGCGATGACCAGGAAAATACCAGAAAAATTCTGGCAAACCTCATCAACCATCCGAATGCAGGCGGTGTGCTCGTTGTCGGCCTCGGCTGCGAAAACAGCAACATCGATGTGCTCAAGCCGTATATCGGCAGCTATGATGAAAACCGCGTCAAGTTCCTGGTCTGCCAGGAGTCGGAAGACGAAATCGCTGACGCAATGGAGCTGATGCAGCAGCTCATTGATTATGCCGGCCAGTTTGAGCGCAAGCCGATCAGCTGCAGTGAGCTGGTCATCGGCATGAAGTGCGGCGGCTCGGACGGCCTGTCCGGTATCACCGCAAACCCGACGGTCGGTGCATTTTCCGACCTGCTGATTTCCAAGGGCGGCACAACCATTCTGACCGAGGTGCCCGAAATGTTCGGTGCCGAGACCATCCTGATGAACCGTTGTGAAAACGAAAAGCTGTTCGCGAATACAGTGGATCTCATCAATGATTTCAAGAATTATTTCAAGCGCCACGATCAGACAATCTATGAGAACCCGTCCCCCGGCAACAAAAAGGGCGGCATTTCCACGCTCGAGGACAAGTCACTGGGCTGCACGCAGAAATCCGGCAGCGCGCCGGTTGTCGGCGTCCTGTCCTATGGCGAGAGCGTAAAGAATGCCGGTCTCAACCTGCTGAGTGCGCCGGGCAACGACCTGGTTGCATCCACTGCACTGGCAGCCTCCGGTGCGCACATCGTCCTGTTCACTACTGGCCGCGGCACGCCGTTCGCTGCCCCCGTACCGACCATGAAGATCGCCAGCAACTCCGCTCTGGCACAGAAAAAGAGCAACTGGATCGACTTCAACTGCGGAAAGATGGTCGAGGACACCTCTCTGGAGGACCTCGGCAGGCAGCTCTTTGACCTCGTCATCGAGGTAGCTTCCGGCAAACAGGTCAAATCGGAGGAAGCGGGCTTCCATGACATGGCAATTTTCAAGCAGGGCGTTACTCTGTAACCCTTTCATGATTTCGAAAGTGAGGTAACTATTGTGAACCATCTGTCTTATCAGACTCTGAAGGAATCCGGCTACGACGGATATCTGCTGGAACAGGCACCGGAACGCGTCCTGCAGTTCGGTGAAGGCAATTTCCTGCGCGCATTTGTCGATTACTTCATCGATATGATGAACGAGCATGCAGGCTTCAACTCCAAGGTCGTTCTCGTGCAGCCGATTGCAACGCCTGCCGGCGGTTTTGACCTTGCCAAGGTCATCAACGATCAGGAAGGCCTGTACACGCTGTACCTGCGCGGCTTTGAAAACGGCGAAAAGGTCAATTCCAAGCGCGTCATCTCCTGTGTCAGCCGCTGCCTGAATTCATATTCGGACTACGATGCGCTGATGGCCTGCGCGGACAATCCCGACCTGCGCTTCATCACCTGCAACACCACCGAGGCCGGCATCACCTATGATCCGTCCTGCCAGTTCAGCGAGACGCCCCCGGCTTCTTACCCGGCAAAGCTCACCCAGTTCCTGTACCGCCGCTTCCAGAAGTTCGGCAGCGAGGCAGGCAAGGGCTTCATCATCCTCTCCTGCGAGCTGATTGACAACAACGGCAAGGAGCTGGAAAAGTGCGTACTGAAGTATGCAGAGCAGTGGGGTCTGGAGCAGGCATTTGTCGACTGGATTCAGAACGAGAATATCTTCTGCTCGACGCTGGTTGACCGCATCGTCACCGGTTATCCGCGCGCTGAGGCGGACAGCCTGAACGAAGCAAACGGCTACATCGACCAGACATTGGACACCGGCGAAATCTTTGGCTTCTGGGTCATTGAAGGCCCGCAGAAGCTCAAGGAAGAGCTGCCGTTTGCCGAGGCAGGCCTGCCGGTTCTCATCACGGACGACCACAAGCCGTACAAGCAGCGCAAGGTCCGCATCCTGAACGGCGCACACACCTCCATGGTTCTGGGCGCTTATCTGGCAGGTCAGGACATTGTACGCAACTGCATGGAAGACGAGGTCATCTGCGGCTTCATGAACAAGGCAATCTATGACGAAATCATCCCGACGCTCACCCTGCCGAAGGACGAGCTGACTGATTTCGCTCATTCGGTCACCGAGCGCTTCAAGAACCCGTTTATTGACCATGCACTTCTGTCCATTTCGCTCAACTCCACTTCCAAATGGAAGGCGCGTGTCATGCCGTCCTTCCTCGGCTATGTAGAGGAGAACAAGGAGCTTCCGGCATGCCTGAC
>CALYTA010000273.1 GCA_945486175.1 uncultured Clostridia bacterium
CGTGCCGACCAGATAGCCGGTAATGCGGCGGATGCGCTCGAAGCCTACGCCCTCGCCTACCATTTCTTCGCCGTTTTCATTGTATGTGATATGATTGAGCTCGTTCATGATAAATACCTCCTCGGGTGAATCTGCATAAAAATCAGGAAAGCGGATTGGGACGGCGGTCACGCTCTTCATTCGGGTCGCCGTGATATCCAATGGTGTCACTGTTGTAGTTTTTATAGACGCCCAGCTGGCGCAGCTTTTCTACGCTGACTGCTTCGCCTTCACGGCGGCCGCAGCGCGGGCATACGTCGTCGATGATGCCGGTATAGCCGCAGATCGGGTCGCGGTCAACCGGATGGTTGATGGAGCCGTAGCCGATACCGCATTCCTTCATGTAACGGATGACAGCCTCAAATGCATCAAGGTTCTGGGTCGGATCGCCATCCAGCTCGACATAGCTGATGTGTCCGCCGTTGGTCAGTTCGTGATACGGCGCCTCGATCTGAATTTTCCGGAATGCCGAGATCGGATAATACACCGGTACGTGGAACGAATTGGTGTAATAATCGCGGTCGGTGACGCCCGGAATAACACCGTAGCGCTCGCGGTCGAGACGGGTGAACCGTCCGGAGAGTCCCTCTGCCGGCGTCGCAATGACCGTAAAGTTCAGGCCGGTTTCGCGGCTCTCGCGGTCCATGCGCTCACGCATGCGGGTGACAATCGCCAGACCCATGCGCTGTGCCTGTTCGGATTCGCCGTGATGCTTGCCCATCAGCGCCTTGAGGCACTCAGCAAGGCCGATGAAGCCGACAGTCAGAGAGCCGTGCTTGAGCACCTCGCCGACCTTGTCGTCCGGACCGAGCTTGTCGGAATCAATCCATACGCCCTGTCCCATTAGGAACGGATAGTTGCGCACACGCTTTTCGCTCTGGATTTTAAAACGTGCCTTGAGCTGATCGATGACGAGATCGAGCTTTTCGTCCAGTTCATGGAAGAACTCCTCCGCGTCGCCATTCGACTTGATGGCAATGCGCGGCAGATTGATGGATGTAAAGCTCAGGTTGCCGCGTCCGTTGACAATCTGTCTGGACGGGTCATAGTTGTTGCCGATGACACGGGTGCGGCAGCCCATGTAAGCCGCCTCGGTTTCCGGATGTCCCGGCTTGTAATACTGTGCGTTGAACGGTGCGTCGAGGAACGAGAAGTTCGGGAACAGGCGCTTCGCGGAAACGCGCATCGCCAGCTTGAACAGGTCGTAGTTCGGGTCGTCGGGGTTATAGTTGATGCCTTCCTTGACCTTGAAGATATGGATCGGGAAAATCGAGGTCTCGCCGTTGCCAAGACCGGCCTCAGTCGCCAGCAGCAGGCTCTTCATGACAAGCCTGCCCTCCGGCGAGGTATCGGTGCCGTAATTGAGCGACGAGAACGGAATCTGCGCGCCTGCGCGGGAGTGCATGGTATTGAGGTTATGTACCAGTGCCTCCATCGCCTGATACGTTGCACGCTCGGTCTCACGGCGTGCATACTTGACGGTAAATGCCAAAATCCTGTCAGCTGTCTCCGCGTCTGTGCGCTCGAGCAGGCGGCTGCGGATGCATTCGGATGCGCCGTTGTCATCTGCAAGCACAGGCTTCTGGTCGCACGCCTCGACCATTGTCTTTGCGGTCTCCAGCGCGTCATCCTCCACGCCATACGCTTCCAGCGCCTTGGCGAGATTGTCACGGTACTTGTGCCAGTAGGTCTTGCGCACACCCGGCGCCATGCTGTAATCGAAATTCGGCACGCTCTGTCCGCCGTGCTGGTCATTCTGGTTGGACTGAATGGCAATGCACGCCAGCGCCGAATAGCTCATGATGTCATTCGGCTCACGCAGGAAGCCATGTCCGGTGGAAAAACCGCCGTCAAACAGCTTGAGCAGGTCAATCTGCGTGCAGGTGGTGGTCAGGGTGTAAAAATCGAAGTCGTGAATGTGGATATCGCCCTCACGGTGTGCCTTGGCGATGCGCGGCTCGAGCAGGAACATCTCGTTGAACTGCTTGGCGCCCTCCGAGCCATATTTCAGCATCGTGCCCATCGCGGTATCGCCGTCGATGTTGGCATTTTCGCGCTTGATGTCGTTCTCAATTGCGGACTGGAACGTGAGATCCTCATAAATCTTCATCAGTCCGGTGTTCATCTCGCGCTGGCGGGAACGCTCATTGCGGTACAGGATGTAGGCCTTTGCCGTTTTTGCATGGCCGCTCTCGACGAGAATCTTCTCCACTGCGTCCTGTACATACTCCACTGACGGCGTCGAGGTGGGGCTGTGCGCCTCCACATAATCCGCCACATCCAAAGCCAGCCGCATCGACATCTGGTAATCGTGGCCGCCGGACGCTTCCGCGGCCTTGTAGATGGCATTTGCGATTTTTGTTACGTCAAAAAACACACATCTGCCGTCTCTCTTCTCAATCTGCTGAATCATCTATTGCTGCTCCTCTGGTTCTTCTGATAAAATAAGTTCCGACTGCCGCGCGCATACTACAAAATGTGCACGTTTTTTACACTTGTGAACACAATATATTGTGTTCGGTGTAACCCGGAACTGTTTTATATTTTAGTACGCCGAGGCCCATCTGTCAAGGGCGCAATGCCCCCTTGTGGTGTCCTCCAGCTGGCAGGAATCATTCCTATTTCTTGATTTTTGTCCAGAGTGCCCCGCTTCGCGGATCGGCCAAAGCGGTGCAATCCACCCGCCGGGTCGGGAACGATTTTGCTTAAAAACCGGGGCTGACAGCCAGAGAAGCAACGTTTTGCAAACAAATCCTTTGCCCCCG
>CALYTA010000274.1 GCA_945486175.1 uncultured Clostridia bacterium
ATATTTCTTTTTCATCCCAAATATTCGGTACGGACTATATTCTCATATTCAGTTCATATTTTCGATTATTTTTGCGTGTGCTACAATAACCAGTATTACATGATAAAAAGGAGTTATCGATCTTTATGTCATCCACCATCTGTATCGTCATTGCCATTGTGCTCTATCTGGCAATGATGCTTTATGTCGGCTACGCCTGTTCCAAGCGCAACAGCAACGTTGACGACTTTTACCTGGGCGGACGCAAGCTCGGCCCGTTTGTAACCGCAATGAGCGCCGAAGCGTCCGATATGAGCAGCTGGCTGCTGATGGGCCTGCCGGGTGTCGCTTATGCCACCGGCATTGCTGATGCAGCATGGACAGCCATCGGTCTTGCCATCGGCACCTATCTCAACTGGCTGATTGTGGCACGCCGCATCCGTGTGTATTCGCACACCACGGGTTCCATCACCCTTCCGGACTTTTTCTCCAACCGCTATGGTGACAAAAAACACCTGCTGTCTTCTGTCGCTGCGGTTATCATCATTATTTTCTTCATCCCGTACACTGCATCCGGTTTTGCTGCCTGCGGCAAGCTGTTCAACTCGCTGTTCGGCGTCGACTACATTCTCGCTATGCTTGTCAGTGCTGCAATCATTGTCGGCTACTGTGCACTTGGCGGCTTCCTCGCAGCCAGCACCACTGACCTGATTCAGTCCATCGTCATGACGATTGCACTGTTCATCGTCATCTGCTTCGGCATTGTTTCGGCTGGCGGCTGGGACGCGGTTCTTGACAACGCAAGAGCGCTGCCGGGCTACCTGAGCCTGACCGAAATCCATGATCCGGCATCCAGCACCTCGTCCTCCTACAGCCCACTGACCATCGCTTCCACGCTGGCATGGGGCCTCGGCTACTTCGGCATGCCGCATGTCCTGCTTCGCTTTATGGCGACCGAGGATGAGGACAAGCTCAAGACCTCCCGCCGCATTGCAACCATCTGGGTTGTCATTTCCATGGCTGTTGCCGTTCTCATCGGCATCGTCGGTCTTGCCATGAGCAACGCAGGCATCCTGCCGGCACTTGAGGACTCTGAGACCGTCATCATCAACATCGCACATGTCATCAGCCAGTATGGCATCATTCCGGCACTCATCGCAGGTGTCATTCTCTCCGGCATTCTGGCTTCCACCATGTCCACGGCGGACTCCCAGCTGCTGGCTGCCGCATCCAGTGTATCGCAGAACATCATTCAGGATCTGTTCGGCGTCCAGATGTCGGAAAAGAAGAGCATGCGTACTGCCCGCGTGACGGTTGTTCTCATTGCAATTGTTGCAGTCTTCCTCGCACGTGACCCGAACAGCTCGGTCTTTAAGATCGTTTCGTTTGCCTGGGCCGGCTTCGGCGCAACCTTTGGCCCGGTCGTCCTGCTTGCCCTGTTCTGGAAGCGTTCCAACAAGTGGGGTGCGCTGGCAGGCATGGTTGCCGGCGGCGTCATGGTCTTTGTCTGGAAATTCGGCATTGCAACGCTCGGCGGCGTCTTC
This sequence comes from uncultured Clostridia bacterium, assembly GCA_945486175.1. Classification (GTDB taxonomy): domain Bacteria; phylum Bacillota; class Clostridia; order Oscillospirales; family Butyricicoccaceae; genus Butyricicoccus_A. The sequence goes on from CALYTA010000274.1 coordinate 1,524, forward strand.
GCGATCTACGAGCTGCTTCCCGCATTCGTGATCGCCTGCATCGTCAATGTTGTAGTCAGCCTGCTGACACCGGCTCCGTCCAGAGAAGTCACCGACATCTTCGATGCTGTCACTGCAAAAATGTAACTTCATTTCACATCAGCATATTGGCAGACCTCCCGCAGCAATGCGCGGAGGTCTGCTTTTTCCTTTTTCTCCTCTCTTCCCGTGCCAATTGTCGAATATTCGCGAATTTGCCAGTTGGAGTGTTACACAAAAATGTCGTTTTTATGATTTTCGCGTTAAATTAGTTTGTTTTTTGATTTTTTTGGCGCCTTTTCTGTTTCAAATGAAACACCAACTTTCGACATTTCGTGTTGAATACTGTCGAATCCTTCCTCTTGTTGTAAATTTACCGTTGGATTTTGTGGATTTTCCGAATTGTGAAACATCCATTATTATTGTATACTAACTGTAGCTTTCGGATATAAGGAGGATTCATTATGATACACATTACACAGATCATGATTGCCGACAGTGACACAGAATTTACACATTTGCTCTGTCAGGCGTTGCGGGCTGTGGAAGGCTTTGCAGTCTCCGGGATCTATCAGACTGCCACCGGCCTGGAGAAGATTGTGCTTGAAACGAATCCGGACATCCTTCTGCTTGATCTCATGCTGCCCGACGCACTCACTGCGCTGCGCGAGATGAGCGAACTTTCAGAGCGGCAACGCCCCTGCATCTTTGCCCTGTCCTCTTTCGTTTCTACGGAGCTTTCCGCGGAATGTGACCGGCTCGGCGTCAATTTCTTCCTGCGGAAACCGGTTTCCATTTCTTCTCTTATCGATGTCCTCTCCCGCTACGGCGCAGAGGCACGGCTTTCCGCTTGTCACACGAATGATGCTCCGACAGAGTATGATATCATTATGCAGATCCGGCACCTGCTCGGCAATCTGCAGTTCCCGGCGCATGTCATGGGCTACCGCTATCTCCGTGACAGCATCCTGATGACAATTGAAGATCCCGCTGTGGCAGATTCTGTGACCAAGCATCTGTATCCCGCCATTGCCAAGAAATACGGCACCACCTGGACGAGTGTGGAACGCGATATGCGCAACGCCGTATCGATTGCATGGGAGCGCTGCGGCTCGGGCTTTCCCGGATACAGTTTTTCCCGCCGCCCGGCAAACCGCGAGCTGATTTTGACACTCGCAGACCGCATCCGCTATGAGCTGCACCTGGATTTATGCGCGGATATCCCCTCCCCGCACAGTGACGGTTTTAACTA
>CALYTA010000275.1 GCA_945486175.1 uncultured Clostridia bacterium
GGGTACATAAGCGTTGGGAGAACTGTTCGCTGAATGTTGAAATAATTCTCTCTTCTCTCCTTATCCTTGTTGTTATGAAAGAACAGATCAATTCTCTCTGATTCCCGATGCAGCGTACCCACAAAAAATTCCGCCATTGTGCAAGCAACGGCGGAATTTTTCTTTTTATCAGGAGTCAGCGGAATCCTCGTCCTCGTCGTCCTCTACGCCGCGCATTTTGCGCAGCTCATGGATGTGCTCATCCAGAGCGTTGATCTCTGCAACATAGGCTTCAGCAGCGGCTTTTTTCTGCTCCGGGGTGCCCTGGGAAAACGGAATTTTCCAGTGCGGCTCGAGATATTCCCGGCTGAACATAAAACCGATTGCGGCGCCGAACAGCTGATACCAGCCGACAGCGCCCTTTGTCATGCCGAGGGCAAATACCTGATTGATGACACCGAACACAACCATGCCGGTACAGAAACCGATGATCGCCATATAAAAGCGGATGGCAGGCATACGCCAGAGCTGGCGCTCGGTGAAATTGGGCTTCAGCGCGATGTAATCCGGGTGCTCCGGATATTCCGGATCAATTTCCGGTTCTTTGACCGGCTCCGGCTGTGCTTCAGCTTCCTCCGGTTCATCGGATACCGGATGGATTTTCGACTTGTCGATGTTGCGGTCGTTTACTTCGTCTTTTAACTGGCTAAAGAAACTCATACACTCACTCTTCCTGGGGAATGGATTTCAGGGAATGCAGCAGCAGTTCCTGCCGTGCCCCTGAAGCAACCGATTGCGATATATTATAGCATGAATGCCCCGAATCTGCAACTGATTCGGGGCATTTTGCACAAGCTGTTTGCGGCTGTGTCAGGCATAAAAGGACAGAATTGTCATATTTTGGCGCGTTCAGCAATCCGGATAGGCGGAGTGGAAGCGCTTCAGAACCTGAGCGGCATTGGTCACACCGGTCGATGCTCCGACCGTTTCCACCGAAACGGATGCACAGGCGTTGGCATATTGCGCACAGCCCTCAAAGCTGCGCCCGTCGAGCAGGGCGGAGAGGAAGCCGGCGGCAAAGTTATCGCCCGCGCCGGTGGTGTCAATGCAGTTGGCGGCAGGGCAGGCGGGGATGTGCCGCTGTCCGGTTTTGTCGGCGATCAGGCAGCCGTTTGCGCCAAGTTTGATGATGACATGCCGTGCGCCTGTGTCCAGCAGCGCGTCCGCGACGGCGCTGGGCGATGCCATGCCGGTAATCTGCTGTGCTTCTGCGAGATTTGCAAAGAAATAATCCAGATAGCGCAGGGCAGGCGCGAGATCAGCGAGCGTTTCGCCGTGCTTGGGCAGCGTCATGTCCGCGCAGGTAATCAGCCCGCGCTCACGCACGCTGCGGAACAGCTGTTCCAGCTCGGCAGGGCCGATAAGCGGGAATACAAAGATGCTGGCAAAGCAGAAAATCTTCGCTCCCTCGAGCGCATCCTGCGTGATGTCCCCCATCTCAAGCGCGCGCAGGCTGCCGTGCGGGTTGGTAAAAAAACGGCGCTCACCGCTGTGGTCGACCAGCACGACATTGACACCCGTGTCCAGACCGTCGATTTCGCGGAAATGCCGCGTATCAATTCCGGAAGAGTCACAGGTGCGCCTGAGATATGCACCCGCGTCATCGCAGCCAATGCGGGTAACCAGCCGCACGCGTTTGCCGAGACGGGACAGCACGAGCGCTTCATTCATCGCGTCACCGCCGGAGGTCAGGATGATGCGTCCGGCAGGCGTAGAGATTCGTGTGAAGACGGATGCGTCCGCCGGGACAACAGGGATATCTATAATGGCAGCACCTGCGATGACAACGTCACAGCAGTCAGACATAAAGCATTCCTCCAAATCAAATCGGGTTTTTACGGAAGACCGCAGGGGTCAGACCGGTTTTGCTGGAAAAGGATGTAATAAAATTCGCTTCGCTGTGATAGCCGACGCGGAAGGCGATCTGCTTGACCGACAGCTTGGTGGTCAGCAGCAGTTCCTTGGCGGCGTCGATACGGCGCAGCGTGATAAATTCATGCGGGGAGAAGCCTGTGCGTATTTTGAACAGGCGTGACAGATGCGATGGGCTGAGGTTGACAGAAGCTGCCACATCGCTGACCGACAGGTCTTCAAACAGATGCTGGGTGATGTAATCGATGACCTGGGAGACCGCGTCGTTGTCGTCGTCCTGCTGCATGGAATGCGGGACGACAATGAGCTCGCACAGCAGGCGGTGGATGCGCTGTGACTGTTCGCCTTCACTCATGCGTCCCGGCAGGCGGAAGGCATTGATGAGCTGCAGCATGGCGGTCTTGGTATTGTGTGAGGACGGGGGCGTAAGCACCAGCCGTTCCCCGTTCATCGTGCGGATATAAGAGAAAAAGTCCTTTGTATTGCAGCCCTCCAGATGCATCCAGAGTGCTTCCGTATCCTCCCGTGCGTAATAGTGATGCGGAAGAGTGCAGTCGATCAGGGCCACCTGTCCGGACATGACAATGGCACTCATACCCGCGTTTTCGACAAACAGCGAGCCGGAGCAGACATAGAAGAGCATACAGTTCCGGTGGCTCGGCAGACGGGCGACCTCGGAATCATCTGTAAAATTGTATTCAGTCGTGCAGAAGTAGTGGCCGCAGCGCGTGATATAGTAAAACAACTGGCTGGCGGCCGCACTGGGGGTGTTGAAAAAACGGTCGGACTCCAACAGGACACCGGGTTCATTGCATTTTCCCACAGCACATTCCTCCTTTTTTTCATTATAGCACAAAATCAAAATCAATTGGT
>CALYTA010000276.1 GCA_945486175.1 uncultured Clostridia bacterium
CAGAGATTAAAAAACAGCGGAGAACAGGCAATCCTGTTTCTCCGCTGTTCTGTCTGTATAAAAAGATTATGCGTTGTTCATTGCCTGCTGTGCATCTGAACTGACCGGCAGTTCAATGCCCAGCTCCTGCATTGCTTCCATGATATGGCTGGTGGAATAATCACGGAATTCCGGCTCTCCGAAGACAGAGAACAGCCATTCCACACTCAGATCGAGCCATTTTTCGACATGCGGGTTGATGACCTGGCTGGAGCCGTCCGCACTGGCGGCATTGGCAAGGCTGTAGCCGTGCGGCCCGCTGCCGAAGATATGGCATTCCATCGGCACATTGCAGCGCTCATAGGCCGTGGCAAGCTCCAGAGACATGCGGCGCGTCATGGTGTCTTCCCAGGTGGTGAACAGAAAGACCGGAGGAGAATCCGGCGTGACCTGTGCCTGAAGATTCATCCAAGGTGCGTCATCCTCTCCGCCGAACAGTGTGCGCATCAACGCACTTTCCGGCCCGATGAAATCGGTCGCGGGATAGCCGAGGATCACGCCATTCGGGCGCTCCTGCCCCAGCAGGCCGCCGGAAAGCGCAAGATGCCCGCCTGCGGAAAAACCGCAGGTCAGGATTTTCTGCGGATCAATATGCCATTCAGCCGCATGCTCGCGCAGAAGCGAAATTGCCCAGTCCAGCTCCTTGAGCGGAGCAAAACCCGCGGTATCCCGGCCGAGGGAATAGTTCAAAACAAAGGCATGGATGCCCTTTGCGGCATAGGCCAGGGCAACCGGTTCCGCTTCGCGCGGGGAAAGATAGACATAGCCGCCGCCCGGGCAGATGACAACAGCGGGACGGGCGGTATCCTGCCCGAGACGCAGGCCGGAGTCCAGCAGGTAACAGTCGAGAAAGACCTTTGGCTTTTCCGGAAATGGAATTCGCTTGCACTGCATGCAGTTCACGCTCCTTTTTTGTTCCAGTTTATCACGCGAAATGGCATGCTGCAAGCGACAAAGTGTGCAATTTGGTACAAAAAAAGTGAAATGGGAAAAAATTGCTGCTCTGGGTGAAAAAAAGGGTTCCAAAGCGTGAATCTGCACGACTTTTGTGGTATACTGTTCTTGTTTATTATTTTGAGGTGCCGGACAGGATGGCTGTCCGGCGGATGAAAACGGACAAAAACAGAAATGCGGTAAATAAGGGGAGGAGATTCTCGTTACGGTCGGATTTGATAACGAAAAATATCTGAAGCTACAGTCCCAGCATATCCGGGACAGAATTGCACAGTTCGGCAACAAGCTGTATCTGGAATTTGGCGGCAAGCTGTTCGATGACTACCATGCATCACGCGTGCTGCCGGGCTTCCAGCCGGATTCCAAGCTGCAAATGCTGCTGCAATTAAAGGATCAGGCAGAGATTGTTATTGTCATCAACGCGGAGGATATTGAGGAAAACAAGGTGCGCGGCGATTATGGAATTACCTATGATCTCGACGTACTGCGGCTGATTGATGTCTTTCAGGAGGCCGGACTTTTTGTAGGGAGCGTCTGCCTGACCAAGTTTGCGGGACAGGCTTCCGCAGCGCTGTTCCAGAAGCGTCTGGAGAGCATGGGCATTCGTTCTTACCGTCACTATAAGATTCCGGGTTATCCCGGCGATGTAAACCGGATTGTCAGTGACGAAGGCTACGGAAAAAACGAGTATATCGAAACCGAACGCCCGCTGGTTGTCATCACGGCACCCGGTCCGGGCAGCGGCAAGATGGCAACCTGTCTCTCACAGCTGTACCATGAGCACAAGCGCGGCATTCAGGCCGGTTATGCAAAGTTTGAGACATTCCCGATCTGGAATATTCCGCTCAAGCACCCGGTCAACCTCGCTTATGAGGCGGCAACAGCAGACCTGAACGATGTCAATATGATTGACCCGTTCCATCTGGAGGCATATGGCGTCACAACGGTCAATTACAACCGTGATATTGAGATTTTCCCGGTTGTCAATGCGATGTTTGAACTGATTGCAGGTGAAAGCCCGTACCGTTCCCCTACAGATATGGGTGTCAACATGGCGGGAAAGTGTATCATCGACGATGCGGTGTGCCGCTGGGCGTCCGGACAGGAGATCATCCGCAGATATTACAACTGCCTGTGTGAACACAAGAAAAACGGAACTTCCCGCGATGACCGTTTCAAGCTGGAGCTGTTGATGAAGCAGGCTGGCGTCAGCATCAAAGACCGCTTTGTCGTCGATGCCGCACTGCAAAAGGAAGCGGAGACAAACGGACAGCCCGCAGCAGCTATCGAGCTGGAGGACGGCACGATTGTCACAGGACGCACGAGCGACCTGCTCGGCGCATCTGCGGCGGCATTGCTCAATGCGCTGAAGAAGCTGGGAGAGATCGACCACAACATAAAGCTGGTTTCGCCCGAGGCAATTGAGCCGATCCAGCGCCTGAAAACCGATTATCTCGGCAGCCGCAACCCGAGACTGCATACAGATGAAATTCTGATTGCGCTTTCTTCCTCGGCGGCGCACAATCCGGTTGCCAGACTGGCAATGGAGCAGCTGCCCAAGCTGCGGGGCTGCCAGGCACATTCTACTATTTTGCTTTCGTCGGTGGATGAGCAGGTTTTCAAAAAGCTGGGTATTTTGCTGACCTGCGAGCCGAAGTACGAGCAGGAAGACAGAAAATATCACAAGCGGTAAGCAGCCGATGTGAGCAAATAAGTTGATTTACAAAAAGAAAAAGGACGACACTGACATACTCAGTGTTCGTCCTTTTTTGTGTATTTAGAAATCT
>CALYTA010000277.1 GCA_945486175.1 uncultured Clostridia bacterium
AAATGTTTGGCTGAATATGGCATGCTGGCGGCACTCGCCATGGTGCTCAGCTATCTGGAAACACTGATTCCGGCATTTTTTGCCGTGCCCGGCATGAAGCTGGGTTTAACCAACCTTGTGGTGCTGGCAGCGTTGTACCGCATAGGTGCGCGGCCGGCGATCACCATCAATTTTGTGCGCATTCTTCTGACATCCATGCTGTTCGGCACGGCGGTCAGCCTGTGGTATTCACTGGCAGGCGGCCTGCTGTCCGGCGCGGTTATGATTGCGCTGAAGCAGACCGGGAAATTCCAGCCGCTGACCGTCAGTATCGCGGGCGGCGTTGCACATAATGTCGGACAGATTGTGGTTGCCATGCTGCTCATGCAGACAACGGCGGTCGCATGGTATCTGCTGGCATTATGGGTGTCCGGCATTGCGGCGGGTGCGGTCATCGGGCTGCTGGGCAGCTGGTTGATTGAACGCTTGCCGAAAACAGAAGGGAGCATGGCATGAGAAAAGACTGGATTGCGGGGGCGCTTGCCGCCTGCCTGCTGCTCACGGGCTGCGGCGCGGGAGCGGAAACCGCGAACGATACAGAGACATCAGCGGGCAGCAGCGCGCAGACCAATACAGAAGAACCTGTGAGCAAAGAAATTTTTTCGATGGATACCTATATGACTGTCACAGCCTACGGCGAAAACGGACAGAAGGCTGTGGATGCCGCGGAACAGGAGATTGAACGGCTGGACGCACTTTTGTCTACCGGATCAGCGGACAGTGAGATTTCGAAGCTCAATGCAGCAGGAACGGGACAGTTGTCGGAGGATTCCGCAGAGCTGGTATCGCGTGCGCTTGAGATCAACGAGGGCACCGACGGCGCATTTGACATCACAGTCTATCCGCTCATGCAGGAGTGGGGCTTTACGGACGAAGCGTATCGTGTCCCGTCGGACAGCGAGCTTGCAGCCCTTCTGGAGAAAACCGGCAGTGACCGGTTGGACTGGGATGCAGACAGCAGCACGCTCGCGCTGGGGGACGGACAGGCGATTGACCTGGGCGGCATTGCGAAGGGCTATACCTCCGGCCGCATCATGGAGCTGTTTGATGAATGCGATGTTACGAGCGGCATGGTTTCACTCGGCGGAAATGTACATGTATACGGCAGCAAGCCGGACGGAAGCAAATGGCGCATCGGTGTTCAGGACCCGGAAAATTCGGAGGATATCGCCGGTGTGCTCGAGGTGACGGACTGTGCTGTTATCACCTCGGGCGGCTATGAGCGGTATTTTGAGCAGGACGGAACAACCTATCATCACATTATAGACCCGTCTACGGGCAAGCCTGCGGACAGCGGGCTGTCCTCTGTCACCATTGTGAGTGCGGACGGCACACTTGCAGACGGGCTATCGACGGCGCTGTTTGTCATGGGTGCAGACAGGGCAACAGAATACTGGCGGCAGCACGCAGACGAATTTGATGTGGTATTGATTGCGGATGATGGCACGATTTCTGTGACGGAAGGAATTGCAGATGTCTTTTCCAGCGATCATCCGTTTGAAACGATTTCACAGCAGTAATGCGGGAGGCAGAGTATGCGTATTTTTCACAATGAAACAGCTGACAGGCTGGCAAAACGGCTGATTCCGGGCATTGCGGTCGCAGGTCTTGCCGTATGGGGCATTGCATACGGCGGGCCGAAGCTGGAAAATGTTCCCGGACTGATTCCGCTGGCGGAGGCGGTTGAGCTGGAAAACGGGGAAAGTGCATCTTCGGGTTCCGCAGCGGGCACGCTTGCGGCGCTCAACACAGCGGGTCAGGGAGGAACCTTCTCCGATCCATTCACGGACGGCACATATAAAGACGGCACCTATACCGGAACGGCACGGGGCTTTGGCGGCAATATCACCGTAAAGGTCACCATTTCCGGCGGCAAAATCGCGGCAATCGATGTGGTTTCCGCACCGGCGGAAACGCCGTCCTATTTTGCGCGTGCCAAGGGCGTCATTTCCAAAATCCTGTCCAAACAGAGCCCGAATGTGGACACGGTATCCGGTGCGACCTATTCCTCCAATGGAATCATCAACGCGGTCAAGCGTGCGCTCACGCAGGCGGCGGGCGGTACATCCGGCGGAGAGGACGAAACACCGGCAGCTCCGGCAAATCCGACCACGCCGACTGAGCCGGCCAAACCGGATGATTTTACGGACGGAACCTATAAAGATGGCACCTATACCGGCACCGCCGAGGGTTTTGGCGGCGATATTACGGTAAAGGTAACCATTTCCGGCGGCAAAATCACGGCGATTGATGTCGTTTCCGCAAAGGATGAAACGCCGTCGTATTTTGAAAGGGCAAAGGCAGTTATTGCACAGGTGATTGCTAAACAGACACCGAATGTCGATACGGTGTCCGGCGCGACGTATTCGTCCAATGGCATTCTGAATGCGGTGCGGCGTGCACTGACGCAGGCTTCCGGGGAACCTGCGGAGCCGGAGCAGCCCGATACACCGGTACAGCCGGAGGAACCGACACCGGAACAGCCGGACGAGAACACAGAGACAGAGGATATTGTCTATTCGGCGGATGTTTCCTGTGTACCGGATGAATACGGCGATTTTGACGCTTACGACATGACGGTTGCCGTCACAGTGCGCCAGACGACCAAAACCGAGACCCAAACGGCAACAGATGCGGACGGGAACACGAAGACCGTAACGAAAAAAACGGTAACACGTGCGCTTTCCAATATCGCTGTTACCCGGCCGGATGCCGCTTCTGAAAATTGGCGGTATATCACC
>CALYTA010000278.1 GCA_945486175.1 uncultured Clostridia bacterium
TGTGCTCCGAGCGGTACAGCCGCACGGTTCTCCAGGACGGTGGCGATTATGGGGGCGGGGAAACGTTCCAACTGGTTGAAAAAATCCGTTAAATTACAAATTCCTATTATCCTGACAGCTACTATCTGGCGGGCGAGGGTGTCAGCACCTATGACCTGATGAACACAGTCACGCAGGATATGAACAAGGTAAATCTCGTCTCGATTGCCGCTGTCTTCCTCGTGCTGGCGCTGACGATGGGCTCGGTCATCCTTCCGGTGATCCTGGTCATCTGCATTGAGACCGCAATCTGGGTCAACCTCGCAATCCCGTATTTCCTGGGCTTCCCGCTGTTCTACATTGCATATCTGATCATCAGCTCGATTCAGCTCGGCGCTACTGTCGACTATGCCATCCTGCTGACCGACCGCTATCAGGAATGCCGCCGAAAATATGATAAGAAGACCTCGATTGTTGAAACCATTTCGGCAGTCACGGTATCCATTCTCACCTCCGGCATCACGCTGGTCATCGTCGGCTTCCTGCTCGGCTTCATCTCGACACACGGCCTGCTGTCCCAGCTGGGCATCCTGCTCGGACGTGGTTCCCTGTGTTCCATCTTCAGCGTTCTGTTCGTCCTGCCGGGCCTGCTGTATCTGTTTGACGGCGTGATTGATCGAAAGAACAAAAGAAGCAAACTGTACCGGCGGCAGGAGCAGCCGGATGAACCCGCAACCAACTGAATGAAAGGAGTCATTTTCCAATGAAATCATCGTATAAAAGAGCTGTTTCCCTGACGATGTGCGCCGCACTGACGGCATCGGCAGCACTTCCGGCATTTGCCGCGGATACAGAAAAAACCGGCAAGAATGAGGTCGTCTATGTCATGACCGACGCGGGCGGCAAGGTCTCCGGCGTCTATGTCGTCAACATCTTTGACGGCGGCAAGGTTGTCGACTACGGCGATTATTCCGATGTCAAGATGCTGACAACGGAGGATAAAATCTCCCAGAACGGCGATAAAATCACCTTCTCGTCCGATTCGGACCGCGTCTACTATCAGGGCACGCTGAAGGACACAACCATTCCGTGGAACATCTCCATCCGTTACTATCTGGACGGCAAGGAATACAATCCCGACGAGCTGGTCGGAAAAAGCGGTTCGCTGCGCATCCACCTGAAAATTACAGAAAACAAGTCATATGAAGGCGATTTTTACGATGATTATGCGCTTCAGGCAACGTTTACGCTGGATACCAAAAAATGCTCCCGCATCAAGGCGGAGGACGCGACCCTGGCAGACGTCGGCAGCGACAAGCAGCTGTCCTATACCATCCTGCCCGGCAAGGGAATTGACACGGAAATCACAGCCAAAGTCGAGGACTTTGAAATGGACGCTGTTTCCATCAACGGCATCCGAATGAATCTGGATGTCGAGATTGATGACCAGGAGATGCTCGACCAGATCGGCGACCTCATCGATGGCATTGTCGATCTGAACACCGGTGCCATTGAGCTGAATGACGGTGCTGTCGAGCTCAAGGACGGCAGCGGCTCACTCAAAGACGGCGCAGCTGACCTGAGCAGCGGCGCAGCAGAGCTGGACAACGGTGTCAAAAAGCTGCAATCCGGCATCCGCACCGCACAGGCTGGCATGAAACAGCTGGATGCACAGTCCGGTACGCTCTCCTCCGGCTCCTCTCAGATGAAAAAAGCACTGGAAACGATCAATTCCTCGTTGTCCGACAGTGCGGTTTCCGCCGACCAGGTCAGTGAACTGGCAGCGGCATCCGGCCAGATCAAATCCGCTATTTCGGAGATCACCGAAGGCGCAAAAGCGCTCCAGTCTGCCATCAGCTATGAAGGCTATGCGAATGCCATGGCGAGCAAGGGCATCAATATCAGCGGTCTGAGCGCCAAGGACGCCCAGGCAGCTGCCAGCCTGGGCGGTGTCATCGCCTCGCTCCAGTCGGTTGCCGCTACGCTGGACGGTTCGGAGGAATATGCAGGACAGGCAGCTGTCATCCGCAGCCAGATTGGACAGCTTCAATCCACACAGTCCCTGTTGCTGGCAAATTCTGCCGCACTCGCAGGCACGGAAGCATACTTCAATGCACTGTCTGACAAGGCTGGCGAGCTGTACCAGGCACTTGCAGAGCTGGAAAAGAACTATACCGAATTTGATGCGACCATCCGCCAGCTGAACGAACAGCTGGTTGTCATCGCAGATAATCTCACCACGCTGACCAAGGCAGTCAATGAGGTCACCAGACAGTATGAAAAGCTGGATAACGGCATTCAGGCATACACTGCCGGTGTTTCCCAGCTGGTTACCGGCTACAGTGAAATTGTCGACGGCGTTGCAGACCTCGCAGTCGGCAGCAGCCAGCTGCGAACCGGCTCGAATGACCTGTACAGCGGCACCAAATCGCTTTACAGCGGCGTAGCTTCCCTGTGCGGCGGTGCATCCCAGCTCGCAGACGGCACCACCGAGCTGCGTGACCAGACCGACGGCATGGACAAGGAAGTCGAGGACAAAATCGATGAAATGCTCTCCTCTATTCAGGGCGGTGACGGCGACACGGTTTCCTTCGTTTCCAGCAAAAACACCGATGTCGATGCAGTCCAGTTCGTCATCAAGACGGATGCCATTGCGCCCACCGATGAGGAAGAAACCGAGGAAGAGCCGGAACCCACAATGACCTTCTGGGATAAGGTGCTCAACCTGTTCGGCCTGTACGAAAAATAATCCTTTGATTCATCTTTCCGCATAAAAAAATGCCGAAGCTCCAAA
>CALYTA010000279.1 GCA_945486175.1 uncultured Clostridia bacterium
GCGGAAAACGGCACGGCACACGAGTTTATCGACACGGCCAGACAGTTCCGCAATGAGTATAACTGGGAGAACGGGATTGAAACCGTGACGGTGGTTTCCGCCGTCGCGCTCGGTGCCAAGCAGGAAGCCCAGCTGGTGGAAAAGCTCAGCAAGGCAACCGGTAAGACCATCCAGCTGGAGAAAAAGGTCGATCCGGCAGTCATCGGCGGCATCCGCCTGCAGATGGAAGGGCTCCAGATGGACGGCACCGTCAAGAATAAACTGGATGCGATCCGCAGCCGTCTGCTGCACACAATCGCATAAAGCAGAAAGTTGGTGAGACTATGCAGTTACGTCCTGAAGAAATCAGCAGTGTCATTAAGGCACAGATAAAGAATTATGATACAAAGATCGAGCAGAGCGAAACCGGCCGCATCATTCTGATCGGCGACGGCATTGCGCGTGCATCCGGTCTGGAAAAATGTATGGCAAACGAACTGGTTGAGTTTGCCAACGGCGAATACGGCATGGCTCTGAACCTGGAAGAAAATTCGGTATCCATCGTAATGCTGGGTTCCGACAAAGGGGTTCGTGAGGGCGATATCGTAAAGCGTACCGGCAAAGTAGTTTCTGTCCCGGTCGGTGAGGCACTGATCGGACGCGTCGTCAATGCACTGGGCCAGCCGGTCGACGGCAAGGGCCCGATCGAGGCAACGGAAAACCGCCCGATCGAATCCCCGGCTCCGGGCATCATCGAGCGCCAGCCGGTAAACGTACCGCTGCAGACGGGCATCAAGGCAATTGACTCCATGATCCCGATCGGCCGCGGCCAGCGTGAGCTTATCATCGGCGACCGCCAGACCGGTAAAACCGTCCTGGCAACCGATACCATCATCAATCAGAAGGGCAAAGATGTCATCTGCATCTATGTCGCCATCGGCCAGAAGAACTCTACCGTTGCAACGCTCGTAGAGGATCTGACCAAGGCGGGCGCGATGGATTACACCATCGTTGTCAGCGCAACAGCAAGTGAGCTGTCTCCGCTCCAGTATATCGCGCCGTACTCCGGCTGCGCTATGGGCGAATATTTCATGAACAAGGGTAAGGACGTCCTGGTCGTATATGACGATCTGTCCAAGCACGCAGTCGCTTACCGCGCACTGTCTCTGCTGATCCGCAGACCGCCAGGACGTGAAGCATATCCGGGCGACGTATTCTATCTGCACTCCAGACTGCTCGAACGCGCAGCACGTCTGGCTCCGGAATACGGCGGCGGCTCTCTGACCGCACTGCCGATCATCGAGACGCAGGCGGGCGACGTTTCGGCTTATATTCCGACCAACGTCATCTCCATCACGGACGGCCAGATCTTCCTCGAGACCGAGCTGTTCCATTCCGGCATCATGCCGGCAGTTAACCCGGGCATTTCGGTCAGCCGAGTCGGCGGCAACGCGCAGATCAAGGCGATGAAGAAGGTTGCCGGTACGCTGAAGCTGGCATACTCGCAGTACCGCGAGCTGCAGTCGTTCGCACAGTTCGGCTCCGATCTGGATTCCGATACCAAGCGCCGTCTGGCACAGGGCGAACGCATCGTTGAGGTGCTCAAGCAGAACCGCAACTCCCCGATTGCCGTTGAAAATCAGGTTGCCATCATCTACGCTGTCACCAACAACTATCTGGATGACATCAAGGTAGAGGATATTCTCGACTTCGAGAGCGATCTGTATGAGTATCTGGATGCAAATCCGGACGTTCTCGCGGAGGTCCGCGAAAAGGGCTCTCTGAGCGATGAAACCGTTTCCAAGCTGAAAGAGGCCATCGGTACCGTCAAAGCCGCTTTTCTGAAGACCAGATAAGGGGGCTGAGACATGGGAGCCTCAATGAAGGAAATTAAGCTGCGCATCAAAAGTGTGCAGAGCACCATGCAGATCACCAAGGCCATGGAGCTTGTCGCGTCCTCCAAGCTGCGCCGCGCCAAGGAGCGCATCGAGCGCACGGAGCCGTATTTCAATATCGTGCACGAGACGCTGAGCACCATTGCATACGGCAAGCGCGATTTCCGCTCGCCGTTCGTCGAGCCGCGTGAGGAGATCAAAAAGGTCTGCTACATCATGATTGCGGGCGACAGAGGCCTTGCAGGAGGCTATAACAGCAACATCAACAAGACGCTTGAAGCGCATATTGCCAGGCATGGCAAGCCGGTGTGCGTCATGCCGGTCGGCAAGAAGGCAGTGGAATACTGTCAGCGCAAGCAGCTGGAAATTGTGACCGAGCAGTACAGCATTGTCGAGGACGTCACCATCGGCAATTGCTTCGAGGCGGCACACTTCCTTGCAAATGAATTCTGCAAGGGCGCGTTTGACGAGCTGTATATTGTTTACACGAACTTTGTCTCCATGCTGTCGCAGGATGCGACGGCAATGCGGGTTCTGCCGATTCCGTATGAGAAGAGTGAGGCAAAGGACGATGTAAGAAGCCTGGTGCTGTATGAACCGAGTCCGGAGGCTGTGTTCAATGCGGTCGTTCCGGAGTATATTTCCGGTATTTTCTACGGCGCGCTCAGCCAGTCGTGGGCATCTGAGCTCGCGGCCCGCCGCACAGCGATGGACGCGGCGAGCAAGAACGCGGGTGACATGATTGAAGACCTGAGCCTGAAGTACAACCGTGCCCGCCAGGGTGCGATTACGCAGGAAATTACCGAAATTGTGGCCGGCGCGGAGCATTAAGCTTCCCGGCTGCCTTACCCAAACCAAGAAGGAGATATGTGCATGAACGAGCAAAACTTTGGTA
>CALYTA010000280.1 GCA_945486175.1 uncultured Clostridia bacterium
CGTCCCATTCCTGTACATCCTTTGCATCAAATTTGTGCGCCGCCGCTTCGCCGCTCCCGTTTCCTGTGTCACGATCCGCCGCCGAAAGGCATAGAATGATACAGGGACGGCAAAAGCGCCCCTCAGATTATTCAGACAGGAGAGCATTCCTATGGATTTCGAGACCATTATGGCACGCGCTGGCGGACCTGACTGCAAGGAGCAGAAAAAGTGCGATCATGATCGTGACCGTGACCGCGATTGTGACCGCGATCGTGACCGCGATCGTGACCGTGATTGCGACCGCGACCGTGACCGCGATCGTGACTGCGATTGTGACCGCGACCGTGACCGGGATCGCGACTGTGACCGCGATCGTGACTGCGACCGCGACCGTGACCGCGATTGTGACCGGGATCATCACCACAAACGCAGACAGAAGCATGTCCACGAGGTACTGGGCAGCACGGAGGTCTTCGGATGCTGCAATGATGCCCACAACCATCGCTTTGCGACTGTAAGCGGTGAAGCCATTCCGATCGGCGGCGGCAATGACCATGTGCATGAGATTTGCTTCCGCACAGATTTTGGCGACAGACATTACCATGAGTTCAAGGGCCGCACCGGCGGTGCTGTCTTTGTAGGCGGCGGACGTCATGTCCACTTTATCGAAGCAAGAACGGAAGAGGAAGACAAACACAGACACTGCTTCCGTGCCGCAACCCTCATCGAGTCTCCGATTGACAAATAAGCACGACAATATGACAGGCAGCCTGCGGGCTGCCTGTTTTTGTCTGGAAACGTAAAAAAGTCCGGCGGAAGCCGGACTTTTGGTTATCTGCGGTTCTGGTTTTGTCTTTGCTTTCTGCGCTTCTGTGCACGGCGTTTCTTGCGGTTGCGGCGGTTGCGTCCCGCGATAAACGAGAGAATCAGATACAGCAGGAAAGCGGCAATGACAATGCCCACAATGATGCGGACAGCTGTCAGGCGGAAGAACTTGGCGATTTCATCGAGAACGAACAGAATGACTGAGCGGTTGATCTCAGTCAGAGCGACCAGATCAGCGGTTGCACATTCCATGCCTTCATAGGAATAGGTGACGGTGCCGAGCTTTTCCCCCTTGGCAATCGGCGCATCATAGCTGTCTTCGACAGAAATGTCAATGTCCATCTCGCTCATGTCCAGTCCCTTGGGGACCAGTACAGGCACATCATTCGCCGTGACCAGTGTCACATGGTCGGTGCCGCGTGCCAAACGAACCGGGCATTCCGTGACGGCGGAACCGCCGGCGGTTGCAGTCTGCATGCGGAAGTTGTCAAATGCCCACTCGAACATGCGCTTGGTTTCAGTGAAGCTGCCCGCATAATCGCTGCCATCCTTCGCGCCGAGCACGACAGAGTAGTAGGTATAGCCGCTCTGCTTTGCGTAGGAGACAAGGCAGTAGCCTGCCTGCGATGTATGTCCGGTCTTGATGCCATAGCAGTTGTCGTAGTAGATAGACGAATAGCTGCTGAGAATCAACTGGTTGGTCGTATAGATGATGCGCTCCGGGTTTTTGTTGGTTGCCGGGAGCTTTTTCTGTGCCGTATTGACAACGGTTGCAAAGGTGGAGTTTTCCATTGCCTGCTGTGCAATCAGGTACAGGTCATAAGCACAGGTGTAATGGTTGTCACTATGTAAACCGTTCGGATTGGCGAAATGCGTGTTGACACAGCCCAACTCCTTGGCGCGGTCATTCATCATCTGTACGAACTCATCTACCGAACCGGCGGCCGTGCGCGCCAGTGCATTGGCAGCTTCGTTGCCGGAGGGGAGCATCAGGCAGTACAGCAGGTTTTCTACTGTGATCTGCTCGCCAACTTTCAGCCCGGCATTGCTCGCGCCGTTGTTGACATCGGAGAAATCCTCCTCCTTCATCGTCACAACGTTGTCCAGGCTGCACTTTTCCAGTGCAAGCAGGGCGGTCATGATTTTGGTGCACGAAGCGGGATACTGCTTTTCCTTTTCATTGTTCGCATGGATGATTTCACCGGTTTCGGCGTTGACCAGAATCGATGCTTTTGCATCGACCGTGATGGTCGGCATCTGGATGGAGCCGTCCTCCGCTTCAGCACCGGTCTGGTTTTGCGGCTGCGCTGCCGTGTCGGTGCTTTCAGCGGGCTGTTGTTCGTTCGTATCCGCCTGTGCGTCATCCGAAGCGTCTGTGCCGGTGTCCGCTGCGCCGTCTGTCCCCTCTGCGGCCGGCGAGGTATCTGTCTGGTCGGTTGTATCCTGCGTCTGCGAAGCAGCAGGCGTTTCGGTGTCCGCAGGCTCTGGCTCGGCGAGCGATGGCAGAGCCGTTCCGGCAAGCAGTGCAGCGGACAGCAGCAGTGCCCCCAGTTTTTTATTCCATTTCATCCCCATTGTCCTCCTGTGCGTCTGGTTTTTCTTCCGGTTCCTCATCTGGTTCGGATGCAGTTTCCGGCTCAGCTGTCTCCGGTGTTTCCGGTTCTTCCGGAGCTTTTGCCGTTTCCGGAGCAGATGCCGTGTCATCGTCATCCTCCCAGAGATCGGCGAACTGGCTCAGATCGTCGGAAATCAGAGGCTTCTGCGGCGGTGTTTCCGGTCTCGGTTCGGCCGGGCGCGGCGTTTCGTCGGTTTCTTTTTCCTCGAAGAAGAAATCGTCATCGGTGAAACGGCCGCGGATGCGGGCTGGCTTGGGCGGCTTGCGCCGCAGCGCGTCGTATTCAAAACGGCGGCAGCTGCCTGCCATTGCCACAATGCCGCGGAAATCGCAGACACCCTGA
>CALYTA010000281.1 GCA_945486175.1 uncultured Clostridia bacterium
TTTATGCCGCGCTTGCGCAAAATGGAGAGCAACTCCTGAATGCCGTCATACGGCACTGTCGTGTCATACAGATGCTCCGCATAATATTTCTTGAAGTCCGCCAGCGCCGCATCAATTTCTTCGTCTGACGAGCCGGCAGGCAGACAGCGGCGCATCAGATTGCGCACACCGTTTCCGACAAAGCGCCGAACCTCCTCCGTCGTGCGCGGAGGCAGATTCCGCAGACGCAGTGCATAATTCGCCGCACCACGCAGATCGCCCAGCGTATTGAGCAGGGTTCCATCCAAATCAAAAATAATGGTTGTTTTCAAAATAAATTCCTTCTTTTCAGGTACGGGGATTGAGCCGCTTTCCGCCGAACGCCGCACGGCGCAGGAAGCCGGATACATCCGTATTGATCGCCTCACGGCGCACACGCCAGCTCCAGTTTCCGCCCAAAGTGGACGGCGTATTCATACGCGCATCCGCACCGAGCGACAGCACATCCTGCATGGTTGTCATCGCAATGTCTGCCGGTGATTCAAATGCCGTGCGGATTGCACTCCAGCCGAGCGGCTCACGGTCAGAGGTGCGCAGATATTCATATGCAAATTTGCGGTCTGCTTCCGTACACTTGTCCTGAATCTGCTCACAGATGGTCTCCGAATCGTGCGTGGATGTATAACCCACACAGTTTTTCGGCCAGTTGAACGGAATATGGTCATTGGTTTCATTCGCACGCATGCCGAAAATCATGACACGCATGCCCGGATATCCGGACTTCTTGAGGAATTTGCGCACATCGTCATCAATGTCGCCCAGATCCTCCGCAATAATCGGCACATCGCCAAGCGCATTGCGGATCGCCTTGAACAGCTTCATGCGCGGGCCCTTGACCCACTTGCCGTTGATCGCGGTTTCCTCACCGTCCGGCACTTCCCAATATGCCTGGAAGCCACGGAAGTGGTCAATACGGGTGACATCAAACAGTGCCAGATTGCGGCGCACACGCCAAATCCACCACTTGAAGCCATCCTTCTCGATCACCTTCCAATTGTAGGTTGGATTGCCCCACAGCTGGCCGGTCGCGGAATAGTAATCCGGCGGAACGCCTGCAACGCCATTCGGCTTCAGGCTGTCAGACAGCTTGAACATCTCCGGGTGCGCCCATACATCACAGCTGTCCGGAGAGACATAAATCGGAATATCACCGATAATCTGAATACCCTGTTCATTCGCATAGGTGCGCAGCTTCATCCACTGGTCGAAGAACAGATACTGCATGAATACATAAAAATCAATCTCATGCTTGAGCTCGAACGCATACTTCCGCATGGCTTCCGGGTCACGGTGCTTGATCGCCTCGTCATCCCAGTCCCACAGCGCCTTGTGGTCAAAGTAGTTCTTGAGCGACATGAACATCGCATAATCTTCCACCCAGTCGCGGTTGTCCCAGCGGAATGCCGCCATCTTGCCGAGCAGCTCCGGCGTCGCGCGGTCAAACGCACGGCGCAGGACAACAAACCGCGTCTCCGCCAGCGCGGCAAAGTCAACCGCATCCGGCGAGGTCTCTACGTCCGCATCGCGCAGATCCTGCTCATCCAGCAGACCCATCTCCGCCAGCGTGTCGAGGTCGATGAAGTACGGATTGCCCGCCGCTGCCGAGAAGCACTGATACGGGCTGTCGCCGAAGCCGGTCTGGCCGAGCGGCAGAACCTGCCAGTAGGTCTGTCCGCCATCGCGCAGGAAATCGACAAACTTGTATGCATCTTCACCCATTGTGCCGATGCCATACGGGGATGGTAACGAAGAAATATGCAGCACTACGCCGCTGGAACGCTGAAACATTGTAACACCCAATCCTAATTATTTATTTGCAAACGAATTGCATTTACACGGTGTTTCCGCTATAATCAAGACAGATACACCGTTATTTTTTAACATAAAAACAAAAATTTCTGAACAAAAGAGGAGAGTATCCCCATGCGCATGCGCAAAAAGAAAAATCTGGACACGCGGCTGGCAAACTGCGCCGCCGTCCTGGTCTCCGACCCGGAGGCCCATAAGGGCAGCTGGCGCGCCCTCTTCGGCAACGATCATCCATTGCATCTGGAAATCGGCTGCGGCAAGGGCCGCTTTATTGTCGAGACCGCCCGCCGCAATCCTGAGGTGAATTACCTCGCCATCGAACGCGAACAGGGCGCACTGGTCATGGCAACGGAAAAGGCCATGGCACTCGAGCTGCCCAACCTGCGTTTTCTCGACTTCGATGCTGCCGGCCTGACGGAAATTTTCGCAGACGGCGAAATTGACCGCATCTACCTGAATTTCTCCGATCCATGGCCGCCGAACCGCCAGCGCAAACGCCGTCTGACACATTCCAATTTCCTCGCGCTGTACGACTGCGTGCTTTCAAAGTATGGCCAGGTCCATTTCAAGACGGACAACCAGCACCTGTTTGAATTCACGCTGGAAGAAATGTGCGGCTACGGCTGGCTGGTACAGAACATCTGTCTCGACCTGCACAACAGCGATTTCGACAACATCATGACGGAATATGAGGAAAAATTCTCGAATGAGGGCTTCCGCATCTACCGTCTGGAAGCGTGCCGCCGCGATGAGGATACACTCCAGCGCGCGCATACGCCGCCGCGCACTGCTGAACAGCTCAGCCATCCGGCACGCGGCTCAGTCGCGCCGAGTTATCACACACCTCGTTGATTATTGTATCATTTTTGACCAAATTTAGCAAGGATTTTTTGTGCTTTTT
>CALYTA010000282.1 GCA_945486175.1 uncultured Clostridia bacterium
ATGAGTCTCCCTGTTTCCTTTTGAATTTGGGTTTGGACGTTTCTTCTATTATAGCATAGATTTTTGGTATGACAACCGATTGCAGCAGGCAGATTTGTGTTTTCCGTGTTTTTTATTGTGCTCCGCTATTGATTTATCTGGCTGAAATGTTAAAATAGTATCATATTATGTTCGGAGGGGCGGATCCGCAGGCTTCGCCCCGGGCAGGAGAAATCCTCTTTCTTCTGTGCAGTCCTATCATTATTTATCCTATATTTATTTAAAAGAGAGGTATGTCATTATGAAATTCAAACGCTTGATGGCTATGGCCGCTGCTGCAGCAATGTCCGTCTGTCTGCTCGCAGGCTGTGGCGGCAGCAAGTCCGACGATACTGCCACCCCTGCCGGCTCTGCGGCTGGCTCCGGCGCAGAAGCTTCCGATCAGTCGCTCCAGTATATCCTCGATAAGGGTGAACTGGTTCTCGGCCTGGACGATTCCTTCCCGCCGATGGGCTACCGCGATGATAACAACGAGATTATCGGCTTTGACATCGACGTTGCAACCGCAGTCTGTGAAAAGCTGGGCGTCGAGCTGGTTACCCAGCCGGTTGACTGGGATTCCAAGGAAATGGAACTGAGTGCGAAGAACATCGACTGCATCTGGAACGGCCTGTCCGTCAGTGAAGAACGCAAGCAGTCCATGAACATGTCCATTCCGTACATGGAAAACCACATGGCGCTGGTTGTCCGTCCGGATGATTCCATCAAGAGCATTGACGATATGGAAGGCAAGGTACTGGCTGTTCAGTCCGGCTCGACCGCTGAGGAGGCTCTTGAGTCCGAGGACGGCGCAGCACTCAACGATATGGTTGCCAATGTCAACAGCTTCGATGACAACCTGACCGCCCTGATGGATCTGGATACCAAGGCATCCGATGCTGTCCTGATGGACGACGTTGTTGCGAACTACCTGATTGAGCAGAACAACAAGGATTATGTCGTTCTGAGCGATTTCCTCTATGCTGAGGATTATGCGATTGCATTCCGCAAGGGCGATGATGCGCTGACCGAAGCTGTCAACGAAGCTCTGCGCGAGCTGAAGGCAGACGGCACGCTGGAAGAAATCTCCACCAAGTGGTTCGGTTCCGACAAAACTACTGTAGAATAAGCTGATCGTCTGGGGCTGTCCGCGTTGGACAGCCCCTTTTTACATCCCGCTTATCTGCTTTTACACATCTCACCTGTTACCTGATTATCCACCTGTTACCTGATTATAAGGAGTGATCCCCGCCCCATGGAATTCATCGAAAGCATCACCGGGATGAATGCAAGTGCATTTCTCTCCATGATCCCCAATATGCTGGTCGGCTGCTGGCAGGTCATCCAGATCTTCCTGCTCACCGTCCTGTTTGCCGTGCCGCTCGGC
This sequence comes from uncultured Clostridia bacterium, assembly GCA_945486175.1. Taxonomy (GTDB): domain Bacteria; phylum Bacillota; class Clostridia; order Oscillospirales; family Butyricicoccaceae; genus Butyricicoccus_A. The sequence goes on from CALYTA010000282.1 coordinate 1,406, forward strand.
TTTCTCGTCGCGCTCGGCCGCACCTCACGCTTCAAACTCCTCAGCGGCATCATCCGCATCTATCAGCTGATTGTCCGCGGCACACCGCTCATGCTCCAGCTGATGTTCTGCATGTATGCGCCTTCGTTCCTGTTCGGCCTCACGCCGCACCGATTTGCCGCGTGTATCATCGCGTTTGTGGTCAACTATGCCGCGTACTTCGGCGAAATTTTCCGTTCCGGCATTCAGTCCATCCCGCAGGGGCAGTATGAAGCCGGCAAGGTTCTTGGTTACACCAAAACACAGGTATTCTTCCATATTATCCTGCCACAGGTCATCAAGCGCGTCATCCCGCCGACGGGCAGTGAATTTATGGTTCTGGTCAAGGACACCGCACTTGCCCAGATCATCGCGCAGCCGCAGCTGTTCGACATCGCTATCAAGACTGCGGCAAAGAACGTGTCCATTACGCCGTATATCGCAGCCGGCATCTTCTACCTGATTATGAGCGCCTTTGTTGAATTCGCGTTCAAGAAGCTCGAATCCAAACTGGACTATTACCGTTGACCGCAGGAGGAATCATCCATGAATCTGATTGAAGCAAACCATATCGAAAAGAGCTTTGGTGAGCTGCAGGTGCTGCGCGACATCTCCATGCACGTGGCACAGGGCGAGGTTGTCGCGATCATCGGCCCGTCCGGCTCCGGCAAATCCACCTTCCTGCGCTGCCTGACCCAGCTCGAAACCGCTGACCGCGGTGAAATCACCATCTGCGGCAAGCAGATGATGCGCACGGAAAACGGGCAGGCCGTCTTCGCAGACCCCAAAACGCTGCATGAAATCACGCTGTGTGCCGGTCTGGTGTTCCAGAACTTCAACCTGTTCCCGCACCGTTCGGTTTTGCAGAATGTCACCGATGCACCCATCCGCGTGCTGGGTGTCCCGAAAGCGGAAGCGGCGCAGACCGCCCGCGGCCTGCTGGAAAAGATGAACCTCGCTGACCGTGCGGACTATTATCCCTGCCAGCTGTCCGGCGGACAGCAGCAGCGTGTCGCCATTGCCCGCGCACTCGCGCTCAACCCGCGCGTGCTGTTCTTCGATGAGCCGACCTCCGCGCTCGACCCGGAACTGACCGTTGAAATCCTCCGCGTCATCCGCCAGCTCGCCGAGGAACACATGACCATGGTCGTTGTCACCCACGAGATGGCGTTCGCCCGCGATGTCGCAGACCGCGTTATCTTTATGGACGGCGGCGTCATCATCGAGCAGGGCCGCCCGGAGGAAATTTTCGGCGATGCACAGAACGAACGCACGCGCGCTTTTCTCAGCAGTTTTGCACAAAGCTAACATCAC
>CALYTA010000283.1 GCA_945486175.1 uncultured Clostridia bacterium
TCCCGGCGGAATGCCCACCTGCCGCTTAAAGATGCGGGTAAAATAGCTCTGATCGTTTAAACCAACGGCACTGGCAATCTGAGACAGCGTCATATTGGTACAATACAGATATGCCTTACTGCGTTCTACCCGAAGGCGGTTGGTATATTCTGTAAACGTATATCCCAACTCGTCCTTCATTATATGGCACAGATAGGACTTTGACACATATACTTTACCTGCCACCTCATCAAGCGTCAGCTTTTCAGACAGATGCTCCTGAATATACGAAGACACTTGTCGGATAATATTCTGATGCTTGGCATCGTTGAAATCAAAGACCAGATCAAAGAACCGATGCAGCATATTGCCAAGCCAGACGTCCAGCGCGTCAAAGTCTGTCAGCTGGTCGATCTCCGCGACGCTGCGGTCACACAGAGACAGCACTGCGTTGACATCCGCGCCGCTGTCCGCTGCCGCGCGGGACATCAGCGTAATCAGTTCCCGGAACCGGCGTTTCAGTGCCTGCAGATCGTTGCCGCTGGTCATGTACAGCTCCAGCATCAGGATATTCAACGACTGCTGTGCTTCTTTTTTGTTTCCCGAACGAATCAGCTGCTGAAGACGGCGTTCTTCGTCAATCGGATAGCTGGTCGGCAGGTCATCCGGCTGCGCCACAGCAATCATGGTGCGCAGTGCTTCCTCGTCGATCGCCACCATCATTTGCCCGCCGGTCAGATATCCGTACATTGCGCGCACGACCTCGCCCAATGACCGGGCTTTTTCCCGTGTAAACAACGGAATGTCCTCCGGATTGCCCTGCTCCAGCGACGTGTCCTTCCGTATCTTTCCTGGTTCATCCAGAAGGAACGGCCCGATGATCATACCGTACTCTTCGGCATATCCCGCCGGGTGGAGCGACGTTGCGATAAAGTGATAGCCCCGCGGGCAGTGATACCGATACTGTCCGCTCCAGCGCGCTGCTTTCTTACAACAGGTGCAGTGCATCTCTGCTGCCGTGCAGCAGCCGTCTTTCAGCCGGCAGCTGCTGCGGAACGGTGCGCGGACAAAACTCTTCTGTTCCAGATTCATCAACGCGCAGTGCACGCCGGTCAGCTGCTGGATATATTCACTGAACTGAACGGTCTGTTCCTGAAATCCCATCGTCTGCCTCCCATTCTTCCGCACAACACATTCATTATTATGATGTTGCCATCCCTTCGGGCTGGCTGCGTTCCTGCCTGGCCGAAGCGCGAAGACAGTCGAATCAGCCGTAGACCTTGCCGATACATTCACGGCACAGATCTGTCCATTTGCGGAACCGACCCGGATCGCCCTGAATGGTATGGGTGTCTTTCAGAATAATTTCAAACGGCGTGCCCTTGCCGTCCATCATCAGTTTGGTGGTGTACTTGCGCATGAAGTACTCATCCCAGCAGCTGGTCACAGAGGACGGATTGGGCTTGCAGGAGAAGATATAATTCATGCCCATCTGATCGCGCATAGATCTGACATCTGCCCACGGGGAAACAGAGATGCGGCGCAGGTTGCTGATCTTGGTAACGTCCTGCAGCTTGTTCTCCAGATTATCGCAGCAGCCATAGGACGACAGGCCGAACTTCTCCAGCAGTCTCTTCTCATAATCAATTGCGTATTCCTTCGTCATCTCCGGGGATACCGAGATGAACTCCTGTGATTCTGCCGACGCCCACAGATTCTTGAAGGTCAGCTTTTCACCCGGCTTTGGCAGCTCCAGATCGTTGGTATAGCCGAAGCCGCCAGTTCCGCTGTACTGACAGGTGTTGTTCAGGTCGAGCAGCCCCATATCCAGCAGCTGCTGATACAGATTCAGATAGCCTTCTTCCAGAATTCCGCACAGCTTATGCATCTCTTCCGGATAATCGTACAGATCGTACAGCGCATTCTCATAGCCGCGAACCTTGGTATATGTCTCCATCCAGGAAAAGCCGATGAAGGTGGTGCCGGTCCAGTGGCAGTCCAGAATATCGCCCAGCAGTTCCTGATGAATTTCCCATTTGCGTTCGGATCCTTCCTTGTCGTAGATGACTTTCGGCGGAATCAGCTTGTATATCTGATCGATGTCATCCAGATCGTCAATCAGCGGATTGAATTCTGCGGCGGTCGTGTCAAACTGGTATCCGGGTCTCCAGGACGGGTTGACCTCTGAAATCATTGGAATGTGAACCCACTCGTTCGTAAATGCATTGCGCGCCGACTGGCCTTCCATCGTCCAGCCGGTGTTGCCAATTATTTTGAGGCAGTCCCAGCGCATCTCAGCCGGTACATCGTCGTGGATGAGTTCCGCACGGGCAATGCGGGCGCGCAGCGTCCATTCGATCTCACGCAGCATCTCATCCTCACATACCAGCGTCTCCGGCGGAACGATTTCGCGCCAGGCACCTTCCGGCGAGCAGTTGATGACCGGCTGATCGGTCTTTAAATCGTTGTGAGCATACCATAGCTTGCGGCGCTCTTCCATAATTGGCTGATTGGCCAGTTCAGCCACCTTCTTGGCCAGTTCGCGGATGACCTGCCGTTCATTGTCCTTGATGGTCATACTTCATTCTCCTTTCATACATTGTTGGTTTCTGTTTGTTTTTCTTTCAGCAACACCGCACAATCAAATCGGCGGCGCTTTGACACAGTTATAATTTCCTTTTACATTGCGTAATCGATTACGCTTGTGATTATAACAAAGCAAAACCCGAATTTCAACACTGATATTTGCATTAA
>CALYTA010000284.1 GCA_945486175.1 uncultured Clostridia bacterium
GTCTGTATGCCTCGATAACAACAGACTATTTTCTTTATTTTTCATTGTTTTGCCTGCTTTGTCAATAGCCTGCACGGGAATCCATCCGGATTTTATTACGGCAGTTTCTTTCCTGCGTGACGCTGTCACAAAATAAACGGGTACAGAGTTCTGACATGCTCTGCACCCGCTTTTTTTCTGCCTGATTACAGAATCTTCTTGTTGTCTGCGCCGGGAGTGGTGACGATTACTTTTTCCGGGGTAATAATCAGTGCGCCTTTTGCGGTTGCAGCTCCGTTGAACATTTTTTCGACCATTGCCTTGAAGGTGTCGACAACTGTACCTTCGGTTGCATATTCCGCTGTGCCTTTGATCTGATAGCCCTCTAAGTTCTGTGCATCGTAAACAGAGATGGCAATCCTGCCGCCGTTTGCCTTAATGTTGTTCAGAGTCGTTTCCAGAAAGACGTCACCGACTACCAGCTTTCCGTCTTCGGTTATATCCTTGAATGCAACCGGTACAACATTGGGTTCGCCGTCTGCACAGGTAGCCAGATCCCACATACTTGTCTTTAACAGCTTCAAAACAGCTTCGTTCATCATGAGAAATACCTCCAGTTGATTTTGTGGATTTTGTTGTTCGCTTGACTGAACTGTGCTCATTATATGAGATTGACTCATGACGGACAAGATATTAGGGAATTTATTATCCACTATTAAATTTCATAGTAACTTGAATGGAAAAAGCATATTTCATATAATAAAGAAGCAATGAGATTTTACGGAAAAGGAGGTAGGAATTATGTATCAACGAAAACTGGACAGGGACATTCGCTGCCCGTTGGAATATGGACTCGAGGTTTTCGGCGGGAAATGGAATTCCAGAATAATTTGTGTGCTGGCGGCAAAAAAGGTTTTGCGATACAGCGAACTGCGGAAAGAGATGGGCAATATTACGGATGCGGTATTGGCAACCGCTCTGAAAGACCTGATTGCAAATGAAATTATCGTTCGCAAATCGTACGATGAAATTCCACCGCGCGTCGAGTATTCCCTGACAGAAAAGGGGGCGTCTGTTGTGCCCATCTTGCAAAGCATCTGCCAGTGGGCAGGTATTTTTTATAAAGAAGATTCGGAGCACATGATGGTGCATTGCCAGAAATGCGATTATCGATGAGCTTCTGCCTGTCACGGCACACCGTTGGATGAAATACGAAAAAGAAAAGCCACTCATAAATTTCATAGTAACTGGTATTTGCTTTCTAAGAGAGGTATACTATTTTTGATATATGTCAGAAACAGCATGAGCCAATGAAAGGGAGCAAATCAAATGAGAATTGCAGTAACATATGAAAACGGAATGATCTTCCAGCATTTTGGACACACCGAACAGCTTAAGCTCTATGATGTGGAACACGGCAGGGTTACAGGTACGCAAGTTGTGGCAACCAACGGACAGGGACATGGAGCACTGTCCGGATTCCTGGCACAGGCCAATGCGGATGTTCTAATCTGCGGCGGGATTGGCAGCGGCGCGCAGACTGCACTTGCAGAAGCTGGCATTCAATTATACGGCGGTGTAGTCGGTCTGGCGGATGAAGCGGTCAATGCATATTTGGCGGGCAAGCTGAGCTATAATCCGGATGTGTACTGTTCGCACCATGAGCACGGATATTCCTGCGGCGAGCATGTCTGCGGCGAGGACAAGCACGGCTGTCCCGGCAACGGAGGTGACACAAATGAGTGAAACATGTTCACATAACTGCTCGGAATGCGGCAGTGAATGCAGTGAACGCACTGCGCCACAGAGCCGGATTGAGAAGCTGAACGCAACGTCCTCCGTGAAAAAGGTCATTGGTGTCGTGAGTGGCAAAGGCGGTGTCGGAAAGTCTTTGGTAACAGCTTTATTGGCGGCGAAGATGCAGAAAAAAGGCTATCAGACCGCTGTCCTGGATGCTGATATTACCGGCCCGTCCATTCCGAAGGTATTCGGCATTCATGGAAGAACACTCGGAACGGACGATGGCATTTTGCCTGCGGTGACCAAACGAGGCACAAAAATTATGTCGGTCAATCTGCTGCTTGAAAATGATACCGATCCGGTGGTATGGCGCGGCCCGATTATTGCAGGCGCAGTAAAACAGTTTTGGACGGATGTTGTTTGGGGCGATGTCGATTATATGTTTGTGGACATGCCGCCCGGAACAGGAGATGTGCCGCTGACGGTCTTCCAGTCGCTCCCTGTGGACGGTATTATTGTTGTGACATCACCGCAGGAGCTGGTTGAAATGATTGTAGGCAAAGCAGTGAAAATGGCGGAAAAGATGAATGTTCCGGTGCTTGGCATCGTAGAGAACATGTCGTATTTTGAATGTCCGACCTGTCATGACAGGCATGAGATTTTTGGCAGCAGCCATGTAGAGCAGCTGGCACAGGACTATCAGATTGATTCCGTTGCAAAGCTCCCGATTGCTTCGGAAATTGCCGCCTTGTGTGACAGCGGCAAGATTGAAGAAATTCAGGGAGACTGGCTGGATGAAATCGCAGACAAACTTTCTGATTGATAATAAAATGAGGTGAAATGAGCGTAAATGAGCATTACTTTTACTGAAAACAAGAAATTTACACAGCAACAGGTGCAGGAACTTTTTTTATCCGTTGGATGGGTGTCCGGTCAGTACCCGAGCCGTCTGTACAAAGCATTGATGCATTCCTCTACCGTTATTACTGCATGGGATCAGGATAAATTG
>CALYTA010000285.1 GCA_945486175.1 uncultured Clostridia bacterium
CCCTATTTTCAGCATGCTCTGTCCAATCTCCCATGTATTGTGGCATTTCTATCAGTTTACCGCATTCTTCCAACGATTTCAACACAAAGGCTGCTTTTTTCCTGTTGCGATATCCTGCATAAAAAACTGTCCGGGCCTGCCTTTCGCTGAAGCCCGGACAATATATCGTTTTCTGTCAGAATCCAAACGCGTTATAATCTCTTTCCGTAAAACGGTGATAGATCGCATGTCCCATTTCCAGCCGGATGCAGTACCGGTACGAATCCGGCTGTCCGTCTGCAAAATACACAAGATAATCAAATTCTTCGTTGTCGATTTTTTCGCAGACAACATGCCCGGAATACTGCCGGAACACTGCCAGCAAATCCTCCAGCCCACAGGGATGCGCTCCGATCCGCTCAATAAACGCCCGCAGAAATGCATTATCCCCGCAGTTATCGTGCACATAGGCAGCGCCTTCCGCCGATATGGTGAGACAGAACAACGCATCATCCCGCGTGACTGTTACCTCGCCGAGCGGATCTTTTGCATATGCACAGAATTGCTCCAGCGAAACCTCCATCTCAGACGCAGTCTGCTCCGTGCCGAGCAGATGGTTGAGGGAATCCAGCGGGTAATACAGCCCGACCGAATTCTTTGTATATCCGACCTTGATCTGTGATTCCTGCACCAGATCGATCAAACCCTGTTTCAGGGCTTCAAAGTCAAGTATCTGACCCATATTCCAGCTCCTAACCCTATGATTTGGCATTTTCCTGCTGATATTTGCGGTCAAGCAGATACCGCCTGCGGTATTTCAGCATCGCATAATCCGAAATGCGCTTGAGTACAGTCACATCTGTCGCGCCTCCGACCGCGCCGACAACCGGCGTGCCCTGCAGGAACTTGGCGTACAGCATATCATCCGCAAGCGCCTTTGCAGTCCGGCGAATCTGTTCGTCCAGCCGTCCGGTCAGACGCTCAGTTTCTTCCGGCGTGCGCTGCTTTGCGCCGCGGATGCTCCAGCACATCGTGTTCATATCGTCATCGCGCTGCTGCATTTCCACACCGCTGTACAGTGCGGTTTCAATCAGACGAAGCTGGAACAGCCGCTCTTCCATAGAATCATAGTCATATCCAAAGCTGAGCGAAATCTCATAGAGATTTTTCAACACCACACTGACAAACAGCGGGATATCCGGGATACCCACACCGAGCAGGCCGAGCCCAATGCCCTCGACAGAGGAAACCAGCAGATTCAGCCGTGCACTGTTTCCCGCCTTGCGGCGGAACGCGCGCACATGCCTGCGGTCCTCCCGCACCATTGCTGCGTATTCCGCAATTTCATAATCCTCCTGCCGTTTCTGCTTATTGTAGGTTTTCTCGATGACAACTGTGCCCTTTTCAAAAATCAACTGAAATGCCTTGACAAATGCCGCATCCAGCTTGCTTTGCAGGCCATCGGGAACGAATCGTTGCAGCTTTTCCAGCACGCTTTCCTTCTGTGTGCTGTGCTTCTGAACATATTTCTCCTGTTTTCGGGTGAGGTCGTTCCATTCCTTCTCCCAGAGATCGCGTTTCATGTTATCACTCCATCTGACGCTTTTTTCGCAGCAGTTTCCGTCCGGCACACTGGTCGGCATCAATGCGCCACTGGCAGACTGCACAATCGAGGCATCTGCCCGTGTCGCGTCCCGCGAGCGCGTCCGCCGCCCACGACGGATTGACCAGTGTACTGCGGCCGATATCCACCATATCCACACCGGTACACGCCAGCACGCCGCGTGCGTCCTCTGCCACACGCATGCCGTTGACAGCGAACACCGGAACAGATACATTCTTTTTGATTTCTCCCGCGGCATAAATTACATCTTTATATGGGAAATCTGCCGGCTTTTCCGGCTCATCCTCGCCGGTAAAGCCATACGAAATATCGAGGAAATCGATACCGTGCGTCTCCAGTGCCCTCGCATGGCGGATGGCATCTGCCAGCGTCGGCTCAAATGCGCCGAGACGGATGCCCATGACAAACTCCTCCGGGACAATGTTCCGGATCCCGTCCATAATTTCCGTGATGAACAGCTCCGGATTTTTGCCATAGCGGTCCTCTCTATGGTTGATGCGTCTGTTCAGGAACTGGCACATCAGATAGCTGTGGCAGCCGTGCAGTTCCACACCGTCATAGCCCGCCTCATATGCGCGCCGCGCCGCATCGATAAATGCCTGCTGAATGCGCGCAATATCTTCTTCCTGCATTTTCACGCCGTGTTTTTCTGTTCCACCCCGGCGCAGGGTGTATGCATCCGGACAGAGCGCATGTTCCGCAATGCCGACAATTCCCGCGTGATGAATCTGGACGAAAATCGGGCAGCCCTCCGCGTGTACGGCTTCCGTGATGCGGCGCAGGCCATCCACATGGCTGTCATCCCAGATGCCAAGCTGGGTATCCGCCAGCCTGCCCTCCTGCGTGATGCAGGTTGCCTCCTGAATAATCAGTCCCGCGCCGCCGCGCGCCATCGCGCGGTAATGCTCTACATGGCGGTCACTCACAACACCGCTTTCATCCGTCCAATGATAGCATACCATAGGCGGCACACAAATTCTATTGCGAATGCGGGTTTTCCGAATAAAAAAACTGTCTTTTAACATCTTTTTTCCTCCTTCAGCGCTTCCGGCGCCGTTATCGCATCCCCGTGCCGGATATGCAAAAAGCCCGGCGAAGAATCTTCGCCGGGCCGGGG
>CALYTA010000286.1 GCA_945486175.1 uncultured Clostridia bacterium
CCAGATTGTCATAGTAGAACGGGCTGTACAGCAAATGATGCAGACCAAACGGAATGAGCAGTCTTTCCAGGAAGATGAATACCCATACGCCGAGCGCACCGGCATTCATGACAAAGTTCTGGAACATCGTCATGCCTGCCTGAATGTGCGGCCAGATGAGTACACTCAACAGTGCGACTGGAAGCATGACGAAGAAGCCGATCATAAAGATAAAGGTCGAACCGTTGAAAGAGCCCAGCCAGTCGGGAAGCTCTGTGTCGAAGAAACGATTGTGCAGATAGATGACAATGCCGGAAATCAGCAGTGCGCCCATCATACCCATATCCAGAGTCTTGATGTTTGCGATCATGGTCAGACCGCTGGAGCCGCCCACTTCTGCGGCGAAGTCAACGCCAAATACATCGCCCCACTGGGACAGGATTGTGCTGACGAAGTAATGGAAGGTCAGGTATAGAACCAGCGCCTCCATACAGCAGCGTCCTGCCTGCTTCTTTGCCAGTCCGATCGGCAGACCGACGACAAACAGCAACGGAAGCTGATTGAATACGCACCATGCGCCTTGCAGGATAACATTCCACACCAGGTACCACATGCAGTTTGGATCAGCGAGGCCTCCCATAACTGCCGGTGTAGTGAAGAGTGTTCCGATACCTACCATAATGCCCGCAAACGAGAACAGAAGCACGGGTGTAAACATTGCGCCGCCGAACTTTTGAATTTTTTGCATCATAGTTGCAACTCATCCTCTCTTTTTATTTGTCTCAGCAGGCATCATCCCTCCGGAGGAACGTTGTACAACGATGATGTCCTTTGACGTGTCCATCATAACACGTTACCAACCTGCACACAATGGAATTGGTTCACCTTGGTAACACGCCTGTTATTTCCTAAGTTTGCACAAAATCTGTGAACATTCACGCCGGTTCCGGGCTGAGAAGAAAGCCTGCTGCGGGGCAGAAAGCAAGCCCGGGATGGGACAGGGACAACGTGCAGGAAAAGCAATGCCGCGGAGGAGGATCGGTATATAGAGATGCGATTAACATTTCTGAAACAATTCCGAAACACAGGGCAAACAAAGAGCAGATATGATACAATTATATTCGGACACGCAGCTGGGAGAGGGGAAATATGGAACGATTGAAGCGAATCCTGGACAGAGTCCTGTTTCCGGGGCTGGCGGTTGTGATACTGTGTGTGTGCCTTACGGCAGTGCTGCTGGTGTATGTCTTTGCATTCCAACAGGAAGACAGCTTCATCGCATATCCGTCTTATCTGTTCTCAGCTTATACACTGGTGATTGCCTGTATATGGATTGCCGGAGAAGCGGGCAGTGCAAAGAAAAATCTGGAACTGCGGATAAGAAAGATTGCGGTACTGGACCGCTGTCTCACAGATATTGCGTTTCGGACGCATGTATCGTTATATTTCTCCCTTGGCATCAACGTACTGTATGCCGCGATGAAAATGGTATCCGGTGTCTGTTATCATTCCGTATGGTTCGGGACGCTTTCGGTTTATTATATGCTGCTGGCGCTCATGCGCTTTTCACTGCTCCGGCAGGCAGGACGCAGTGCATTCGGACAGGATTTGATTTCTGAATTCAGGAAATACCGACTGTGCGGCTGTATGCTGCTGTTGATGAACATTGCGCTGTCCGGCGTGGTCATTCTGGTCATCCGGAAAAATGAGGGCTTTGCATATGTCGGATATCTGATCTATGTCATGGCATTGTATGCTTTCTATACGATTATTACGGCGGCAGTCAATGTCATCCGGTACAGGAAATACAACAGTCCGGTGATGTCAGCGGCAAAGGTAATCAGCCTTGCTGCGGCACTGGTGTCGATGCTTTCACTGGAGACTGCCATGCTGGCACAGTTTCAAAGAAAAGAAAATCCGGAGTTATTTCGCAAAGTGATGACCGGGGCTACAGGCTCCGGTGTTTGCCTGATCGTGCTTGGAATGGCGCTTTATATGATTTTGCACGCAACCCGTCAGCTGAGAAAGCTGAACGGCAGCAGGAGCCGCACAAAGGTTTCAAAAGAAACGGAGGAAAACAAGTGATTCACATTTTGGTATTGGAAGATGATGAGAGACTGAATCAGACCGTATGTACATATTTAAATGACAGCGGGTTTCAGGCAAAGGGCTGCCTGAATGCAAACGCAGCTTATGACGAGATGTACAACAATCTCTATGATCTGATTATATCTGACATTATGATGCCGGATATTGATGGGTTTGAATTTGCTGAAACTGTGCGGCGCGTGAATAAACATATTCCCATTCTGTTTATGTCGGCCAGGAATGATCTGCCCTCCAAGCGGAAGGGCTTCCAGCTCGGCATTGACGATTATATGGTCAAGCCCATCCAGCTCGATGAGCTTCTGCTGCGGGTTCGGGCGATTCTCCGAAGGGCCAATATTGAAATGGAACGCAGGATTCAGGTGGGAAATCTGGTCATGGACGCTGATGCCATGAGCGCAGACATCGGTGGAGAAGAAGTGCCGGTCACAACCCGTGAGTTTCATATTCTCTATAAACTGCTGTCCTATCCCAACAAGACATTTTCCCGTGCCCAGCTCATGGATGAGTTTTGGGGCATTGACTCGGAAACCAGCCTGCGTGCTGTAGACGTATATTTCATTAAGCTGCGGGATTAATTTTCTTCCTGTGACGGCTTTGAGATTCTGACTTTCCGCTGACTTTGTTATAAGGC
>CALYTA010000287.1 GCA_945486175.1 uncultured Clostridia bacterium
CACCGGTCACGACACCTACAAAACACATAAGAAAATAGTTTTTGCTATATCCGACTGTGATGGCCGTGCTCATGCCTACAACTGTAAAAATGCCGAGTCCCACCGTATCAAAGAAATTCATTATCTTGTCGTACCAGAGCATAAAGCTTCCGGAAAAAAGCTGTCTGCGCACATACATCAATGCAAAAATAATGAGGGATGTAACGATGGCCACAAGGGCATACTTGGAATCGCGGAACATGGAAGGAGGAGTTATTCCAAGAACCAGATCCCGGATAACCCCTCCGCCGACTGCCGTAGTCACGCCCAGTATTGTTACGCCAAAAACATCCATCCGCCGCTGGATTGCCAGCATGGCACCTGAAGATGCGAACGATATCGTCCCCAGGATTTCCATAACCAAAATGAAATAATCTGAATAATTCATACACATCTCTTCTGCCGGAAAAGCTCCGGCATATCACATTTTTTTGTTTTCAATGCATTCTATCACAGTCAATACAGATATGCAAGTGTCAAAGCATCTATTCTTTTTCCATTCAGGCCCTGCCCGAAAGCACATAAAAATAACGGTTCGGCAAATGCCGAACCGCCTGTATTATGCGAGATATTTTCCGATTTTCGGAATCTTCCGGATACCATATGCCAATGCACCGGAGACAATCAGCAAACCGATTGCCGCAACCGGAATGAACACGCCTGCCGGAAGGACAATGCCTGCGCGGTTGAGCACATAGCAGAGGAGCGCAAGTAAAATCGGATGAATCAGGTAAATGCCAAAGCTGAGCTGGGACAGCGCCGCAATCGGGCGCAGCACCTTGCGGGACAGACGCCTGCCGGACAGCGTGTTTTTGACGACAAGGAACAATGCCATCGCAATGAGCACCGCGTCAGGCGAAACAATCATCATAGCCGGATCGGTGGTGAATGCCGTCGAGCCGAACCAGAAGCCGCGCAGCGTCAGCAGCAGGCAGATGCCGCCGAGCAGATAAATCATGCGCAGCTGCTTGCGCGTCAGCATGGCTGTGCGCAGATACCAGCCTGTGACAAAAACGGCGATCAGGCCGAAGCCCAGCATCGCGTAATCCGCCAGACGGGTGGTGCCCAGCAGGATCTGGAAAAACGGATACACACAGCCGATCAGATAGCCGAAGATGACAACGAACTGCAGCTCTCTCGGCTGTGCCGCGCGCGTAAATACGCGCAGAACCGTGGAAATCGCATACAGAATAATCATGACGAACAGGAAGTTCAGATACAATCCCTGTCCGCTTAAAATTCCTTTGAGCACGCCGCCGGTGGCTTGATTGACGACCGCCGCAACGAGAAACCAGACGATGTACGAAGCCAGCAGGCGCAGACCGTATTTCTGCGCCATATCGCGCGGACTGATGTACCAGCTGCCGTCGAGGAAAAACATGCCGCTGAGCATGACAAACAGCGGAACCGCCCACGTCAGCAGCCCGCTGAGCGCCGTGCTGCCCGCCGCCATGGATACACTGAGGAAAACGACCGCGATACAGCTGAGCGCACGCAGGACATCAGGATAAACCATTCTTCGTTTCATTATGTGCAGATCAACTCTCTTCTAAAAAATTCATAAATTGGTTTTTTTCGCTATATTCGCGCGCAAAAACCATGCATACATCATATCACATTGGAAAAACTATGAAAACACATATGCATCAATTTTTTGTGAAGGAAGTGTGAATTTTGACAGATTCCCGAAAATGCGGCATCATTGGCTGCGGCAGTGTTGGCGCAGCCGCAGCCTATACGCTCGCCACGCACGGCCTGTTTTCCGAGCTTGTCCTGATCGATATGAACCAGAAGCGCGCCCACGGCGAGGCGATGGATATCAGTCATGGCGTTTCGTTTTCCCAGCCGTGCCGTGTCATCGACGGCAGCTATGATGACCTGAAAGGCGCTGCCATGGTCATTATAGCTGCGGGCGTGGGACAGCGTCCCGGAGAAAGCCGTCTTGACCTTTTGACGCGCAATTCCGCCGTCATGCGCTCCATCATCACGGAAATCACGCGCGTCTGTCCGGACGCCATTCTGCTGATTGTCTCCAACCCGGTCGATCTGCTGACCGGCATTGCACTGCGCATCTCCGGTTTTCCTCCGGAACGCGTCATCGGCACGGGCACAGTTCTGGACACCGCCCGCCTGAAATTCCTGCTCGGCCAGAAGCTCGGCGTCGATGGCAGAAATGTGCATGCCTTTGTCATCGGCGAACACGGTGACAGTGAGCTCGCCGTCTGGTCGAGCGCAAATATTTCCGGCATTGATCTGGACGATTACTGCACCGGACGCGGACTTTCCGATGATTTTTCCGGGCTGTTCGAATCGGTGCGCCATGCGGCGTATGAAATCATTGAAGGCAAGGGCGCAACCTATTACGGCATTGCCATGTCCGTGCTGCGCATCGCCACCTGTATTATGCGCGGTGAGCACAGCGTCCTCCCTATCTCCTGCTATGCCGAAGGGCATTATGGTCTGGGAAAAGTCTGCATCGGCCTGCCGTGTGTGGTTGGCCGCAGCGGTGTGGAAACCGTGCTGGATATCCCGCTGAGTACAGATGAAATGCAGCAGCTGCACCGCTCCGCTGAAACACTGCAAAACGCCCTTGACCAGCTCAATCTGTAAAAAGAACTGTTTGTTCCTCTTCAATCCACTGCCTGTGTGCAGTG
>CALYTA010000288.1 GCA_945486175.1 uncultured Clostridia bacterium
TCGGGCGCTCAGACAGCGCACCGCCGCCCTGCGGGGTAAAAATCCGGTCTGCAATCGCAAGGGTTTGAGGTCCGGACACGCGGATAATGCCAATCGGCCCGGCAGCAGGCCCTGTCGCGATTGCGGCAATGGTCGTGCTCATATCATACCTCATTTCCATTCATGATATGTAATTCCACCCTCCAGCGGGGGAATTACTGGATGTTTTTACTCCGCGGTATTGCGTCTGCGATCGCGGTCACGGGGCGCTCTGCGATAGCCGCCGCGCTGCGGTCTGGCACCGCGCTCGAGCGCAACAACGACACGGCGATTCGGCTCTGTGCCGGTGGAATAGGTAGCGACGCCCTTATAATCCTGCAGGGTCGAATGGATAATGCGGCGCTCATACGGATTCATCGGCTCTAACGTCATGTTCTTGTGGTACTTGAGCACCTTGCCAGCCATTTTGCGGGCAAGACGCTGGAGCGATTCCTCGCGCTTTGCACGGTAGCCCTCGGTGTCAATGGCAATGCGGATATGCTCCTCCTTGCCGCGGTTGATGGTCAGGGAGGTCAGGTACTGGATTGCGTCGAGCGTATCGCCGCGGCGGCCAATGACCGCACCCATGTCTTCTCCACGGATGTCGAGGATAATCTGTCCATCCTCGCCCTCCATCGGGAATGCCTCACCGTTGATGCCCATGCGGGAGAGCAGGCCATCGACAAAGGCCTTTGCCTCGCTCGCCGGGGTAGCTTCCTCATAAGAAACACGGACGCGAGCCGGTACCGCGCCGATGCCGAAAAAGCCGGTTTTGCCCTTCTCCAGAACTTCTACGCTGACGCTGTCGCGGTCCATGCCCAGCTCATCCAGCGCCTGCTGAACAGCCTCATCAATGGTAGAGGCCTGTTTTTCAATAAACTTTGTCATAAACTTTGCTTACTCCCGTCCTTTAAGATTATTCGTCGTTATCGACCTGTCGGCCGGCTCTGCGGGCGGCTTCCTTTTCCGCCTTGATCTGAGCGGCACGGGCAGCAGTTTCCTTTTCCTTCAGCCGTTTCTGCTCGGCTTCTCTCGCCTTGAGCTTCTTTTTAGAAACGTTTTCCGACTTTGCACCGAGATATTCAGGCTGTATGCCGGTTTTTTTTGCTTCTTCCTGCTCTGCGAGCTTTGCCTGATGCGCAGCCTCGCGGCGCTTGCGCTCCTTGGTTTCCTCGTCGTCAACTGCCTTGTCAAACTTGATGATATACCAGGTGAGTCCAAGCTCCTGAACAATAGAGAACACATTGTTGACAACCCAGTAAACACCCATGGATGCCGGCAGAGTAAACGCAATCCAGACAGACATGAGCGGCATCAGAATGAGCATGGTGTTCATGGTCGAATTCATCTGGGTATTGCTGTTCTGCGCATTCGGGTTCTGGATCTTCTGCATTTTCTGCATAACCAGAGAAGAAATCAGAGCAGTGACACCGGAAAGAACCGGAATGAGCCACAGGACATTCAGCTGTGTAAACTGCGGGATCGCGGACAGGTCAATGCCAAAGAAATTAAAGTCAATGCGGCACAGGCCATCCGAAGCAAACTGGGAAACCTTGTCCCAGTTGTCGTTGACTGCCTTTGCCAGCTGGATCTGCGCAGTAATCGAAGAGCTGTCAAACGTCTGTCCGAGCGCATTTGCAATCTTTTCGATGGTGCTGTCCGACAGGCCCATCATGTAGGTCATCGGCTCACGCACTGCGTAATACAGCGCCATCATGATCGGCAGCGTGATGAACGACAGCAGGCAGCTGCCCATCGGGTTTACACCCTCGCGCTCATACAGCTTATTGATCTCTTCATTCATCTTTTCCTTGTTTTTTGCATAGCGCTTCTGGATTGCCGCAGATTCCGCCTGTACCAGATTCATCTTTTTCATGTTCTTCTTCTGCTTGTACATAAACGGCAGAAGAATCAGCTTGACAATCAGGGTAAACAGGATCAGCGCGACACCATAATTCTTAACAAGTGAAAAGATGCCCATCAGGATCAGACCAAGCGGTCTGATCAGAATAATTCCAAAAAAATCTCCCATTTGATCCTCCAAAGCGGGTAAAGTGGGTTTAAAAAGTGCATTTTTCCGTCAGGGCACCGGGTCATACGGACTATGGTGCGAAAACGGATGGCAGCGCAGCAGTCGTTTCACTGCGAGCCAGCCCCCATGAAGCGCGCCGTATTTTTCAATTGCCTCCATCGCATACGCGGAGCAGGTGGGAGTATAACGGCAGCATGGCCTCATGTGAGGCGAAATTGCGGAACGGTAAAAACGAATACAGGCAAGCATGATGCGCTTCATCATGATGGTTTTCCTTCTTTCGTCTGATTCAGCCCCAGTTGTGCGGTACAGCGCAAAAATGCCCGTTCCATCTGTGCATACGATGCAGTGACGGCACGGTGGCGTGCGACGACCACAAGGTCAGTATTGGGGCGGAGTTCGTCTTTGTGCAGGCGGTAAATTTCGCGGATGACGCGTTTCACCCGGTTGCGCCGGACTGCGCTGCCGAGTTTGACGCCCACCGTAATGCCCAGCCTGCCCTCGCCGTACTTGTTGCGCAGCGCATAGACCACCAGGCAATCGGAGGACGCTGAGCGCCCTCTGGCATACAGCCTGCGAAAATCGCGGTTTTCCTTTAAGGTGTTTTTCATCGCCCGACTTCCTTTATGTTGTTCCGTA
>CALYTA010000289.1 GCA_945486175.1 uncultured Clostridia bacterium
TTGAGGCACTGCGCACCCGTCAGTTTGAGCCGGACGGCCCGAACTACACCCCGCGCATCTCCGGCATTGTGGAGCCGGACGGCGCCTATGAGCTGTCCATCCTCAAGAGCTTCGACGGCGACCCGGCATGCAACAAGCGTTTCTTCTTTGAGTATGACGCACCGCGCGCCGGTCTGGGCCATTTCATCCATACGTACATGGGTGACGGTTCGCCGCTGCCGTCCTTCGAGGGCGAGCCGGAGACCGTCCGCATCGAGGGCGACCTGGAGTCGTTCACCGATCTGGTATGGGAGAACCTCAACGAGGACAACAAGGTTTCGCTGTACGTCAGCTTCATCGACCTGGAGACCGGCAAGGCATCCAGCGTAATCCGCAACAAGCATTGCTGAAAACAGGAGGAAATGGAATTATGACAGAACTCGAACTGAAATACGGCTGCAACCCCAATCAGAAGCCGTCCCGCATTTATATGAAGGAAGGCGAGCTGCCGATCACTGTGCTCAACGGCAAGCCGGGCTACATCAACTTTATGGACGCCTTCAACAGCTGGCAGCTGGTTCGTGAGCTGAAGGCTGCAACCGGTATGCCGTCGGCTGCTTCCTTCAAGCACGTCAGCCCGGCAGGCGCTGCCATCGGCACTCCGCTGTCCGACGTTGAGAAGCAGATTTACTTTGTCGACACTGACGGGGAGCTTTCCCCGATTGCCTGCGCCTACATCCGCGCCCGCGGCGCAGACCGCCTGTGCTCCTACGGCGACTGGGTTGCCCTGTCCGATGAGTGCGACGCACAGACCGCAGCATACCTGAAGGGCGAGGTCTCTGACGGCATCATTGCGCCGTCTTACTCCGACGAGGCGCTGGAGATTCTGAAGAGCAAGCGCGGCGGCCGTTATACCGTCATCCAGATTGATCCGGACTATGAGCCGGCAGCAATCGAGCGCCGTGAAATCTTCGGCATCACATTCGAGCAGGGCCACAACAATCTCAAGATCGATGAGGACATGCTGTCCAACATCGTGACCGAGAACAAGGAGCTGCCGGAGCAGGCAAAGCTCGACATGATCGTTTCGCTGATTACGCTGAAGTACACCCAGTCAAACTCCGTCTGCTACGTCAAGAACGGTCAGACCATCGGCGTCGGTGCGGGCCAGCAGAGCCGCATCCACTGCACCCGCCTGGCGGGCAACAAGGCGGACAACTGGTTCCTGCGCCATCATCCGAAGGTACTGGGTCTCCAGTTTGTCGACGGTATCCGCCGTCCGGACCGCGACAACGCGATTGACGTCTACATCTCCGACGAGTATGAGGACGTTCTGGCAGAGGGCGTATGGCAGACTAAGTTCAAGGTCAAGCCGGAGCCGCTGACCGCAGAGGAGAAGAAAGCATGGGTTGCAACGCAGTCCGGCGTCACCGTCGGTTCTGACGCATTCTTCCCGTTCGGCGACAACGTCGAGCGCGCAAAGAAGTCCGGTGTCGCTTACATCGCACAGCCGGGCGGCTCGATTCGCGATGACAATGTCATTGAGACCTGCAACAAGTATGGCATCGTGATGTCGTTCACCGGCATCCGTCTGTTCCATCATTGATCGAAAAGAAACCGTGACAACAAAGTCAGGTGCGCCGGGGTCCGGCGTGCCTGGCTTTTGGCGGTATATAGAGGAGGATTTCCATATGAAGGTTCTTGTTATCGGCGGCGGCGGACGTGAACATGCAGTCTGCATGACGCTGGCAAAAAGCCCGAAGGTAGATAAAATCTGGTGCGCACCGGGCAACGGCGGCATTGCCGACATTGCGGAGTGCGTCAACATCAAGGCGACCGATATTGACGGCGTGGTTGCGTTCTCGAAGGAGAACAAGCCGGATCTGGTTGTCGTCACGCCGGATGACCCGCTCGCGCTGGGCATGGTCGACGCGCTGGAGGCAGAGGGCATCCGTGCCTTTGGCCCGCGCAAGAATGCGGCGATCATTGAGGGCTCCAAGTCGTTCGCCAAGGATCTGATGCACAAGTACAACATCCCGACGGCGGGCTATGCGGTATTTGAGAACAGCGACGAAGCAGTTGCTTATATTAAGGAAAATGGTGCGCCGATTGTCATCAAGGCGGACGGACTTGCGCTCGGCAAGGGCGTCACGGTTGCCATGACCGAGGACGAAGCGATTGCGGCGGTACATGACGCGATTGACGGCGGACGCTTCGGCGGCGCAGGCGCACGCGTTGTCATCGAGGAATTCCTGACCGGTCCGGAGGTTTCCGTGCTGGCATTTGTCGACGGCGAGCACCTGTCCACTATGCCGTCCGCACAGGATCACAAGCGCGCTTATGACAACGACGAAGGCCCGAACACCGGCGGCATGGGTGCTTTTTCTCCGTCCCGCTTCTATACGGATGACATCGCACAGACCTGCATGGACACCATCTTCAAGCCGACGGTTGCCGCAATGAAGGCGGAAGGCCGCCCGTTCAGCGGCGTGCTGTATTTCGGCCTGATGCTGACCCCGAAGGGCCCGAAGGTCATCGAGTACAATGCGCGCTTCGGCGACCCGGAGACACAGGCAGTTCTGTGCCGTCTGGAAAGCGACCTGTTCGACATCATGAATGCGGTTATCGATGGCAAACTGGATGAGATGGACATCAAGTGGGCGGACAATGCGGCGTGCTGTGTTGTCATGGCGTCCGGCGGCT
>CALYTA010000290.1 GCA_945486175.1 uncultured Clostridia bacterium
AGCTTGTCAAGAAAAAGTTTAAAAATATTTCCGAAAAAAATGCACAAAAACAGGCGAAATTTTGACGATATCGGAGATAGAAAAAGCACAGTACACAGGGTATAATAAGATACGTATAAAAATCAACGAAATTATTTTAAAATTCGCATTTGTTTTGCGTTTGGAGGATCTTCATGGTCAGAAATGATTTGAGAAACATTGCAATTATCGCACATGTCGACCACGGCAAGACGACGCTGGTTGACCAGATGCTCAAGCAGGGCGGCGCATTCCGCAAGAATCAGGTTGTGGAAGAGCGCGTCATGGACAGCAACGATCTCGAACGGGAGCGCGGCATTACCATCCTTGCAAAGAATACATCTGTACACTATAAGGATACCAAGATCAATATTGTCGATACCCCGGGACATGCGGACTTCTCCGGCGAGGTCGAGCGCATTCTGAAGATGGTAGACGGCGTTATCCTGCTGGTCGATGCGTTTGAAGGCCCGATGCCGCAGACGCGTTTCGTTCTGGAAAAGGCACTGGAATTCGGCCACAAGATCATCATTGTCATCAATAAGATCGACCGCCCGGATGCACGCCTGTCCGATGTCGGCGACGAAGTGCTTGAACTGCTGCTGACGCTGGATGCCAGCGATGAGCAGCTGGACAGCCCGATTCTGTACTGCTCCGGCCGTGACGGCACGGCAAGCCTGTCCCCGAATCTTCCGGGTGAAGACCTGACCCCGCTGTTTGAGACTATTTTGAACCATATCCCGGCACCGCATGTCGACACCGAAGGCGACCTGCAGATGCTGGTTTCATCCATCGATTACAACGACTATGTCGGCAGAATTGCCATCGGACGAGTCGAACGCGGCACGATACATCTCGGTCAGGAGGTCACTGTCTGCAATTATAACAAGCACAGCGATCCGTATAAGGCAAAGATCGCATCGATGTACACCATCGACAGCCTCGGCCACACGCCGGTTGAGGACATTTCCGCAGGTGATATCGTCTGTGTTTCCGGCATTGAAAATGTCACCATCGGTGATACGCTGTGCGCGACGGAAAATCCGAAGCCTCTGCCGTTCGTCAAGATTTCCGAGCCGACGGTTGAGATGTATTTCTCCGTCAATGATTCGCCGTTTGCAGGTCGTGAGGGCAAGTATGTCACCTCCCGCCAGCTGCGTGAGCGCCTGCACCGCGAGCTGCTCAAGGACGTATCCCTCCGCGTACATGAGACCGAGAACACCGATACCTTCCGCGTTGCGGGCCGCGGCGAGATGCATCTGTCCATCCTGATCGAGACCCTGCGCCGCGAGGGCTATGAATTCCAGGTCGGTGCACCGCGTGCGCTGTACAAGGTCATCGACGGCAAGCGTTACGAGCCGATCGAGCGCATGGTTGCCGATGTTCCGGCGGATGCACTCGGCTCTGTCATGGAGAAGATGGGTGCGCGCAAGGGCGAGCTCCAGCACATGGCGCCGCAGGGCGACCGCATGCGTGTCGAGTTCCTGGTTCCGGCGCGCGGACTGTTCGGCTATAAGAACGAATTTTTGACCGATACCAAGGGCGAGGGCATTCTCAGCTCGGTATTTTATGATTACCAGCCGTACAAGGGCGAGATTTCCAAGCGTTCCACCGGTTCGCTGATTGCATTTGAGACCGGTACGGCAGTTGCCTACGGCCTGTTCAACGCGCAGGAGCGCGGCCAGCTGTTCATTGGCGCAGGCACAGAGGTATATGAAGGCATGATCGTCGGCGTATCCCCGAAGAATGAGGATATGGCGGTCAATGTCTGCAAAAAGAAGCAGCTCACCAACATGCGTGCATCCGGTTCGGACGACGCTCTGCGCCTCGTTCCGCCGCGCATCATGTCGATTGAGGAAGCAATGGAGTTCATCGGCGAGGATGAACTTATTGAAATCACCCCGAAGAGCGTTCGCATGCGCAAGGCGATTCTATCCAATACGGAGCGCATGAAGAAGGCAAAGGGCGGTAAGTAACGAGAGGAGATGTGCGAAATGAAAAAGGTAATTTCCACCCCGAAGGCACCGGCAGCAATCGGCCCGTATTCGCAGGCAATTGAGACCGAGGGCTATCTGTTCACCTCCGGCCAGATTCCGATCAATCCGGCAACCGGCGAGGTCGAGGGTACAACCATCGAGGAGCAGGCCGAGCAGGTCATGCAGAACATCGGCGCAATTCTGGAGGAAGCCGGCCTGACGTTTGCAAATGTCGTAAAGACCACGTGCTTCTTGGCTGATCTCGCAGATTTTGCCGCATTCAATGCTGTTTATGCGAAGTATTTCCCGGAAGCTGCTCCGGCACGCTCCTGCTTCGCAGTGGCAGGCCTGCCGAAGGGCGCAAAGCTCGAGGTAGAGACCATCTGCATCAAGTAAAAGATAAGACGAACGCCGGCTGCAAACGCAGCCGGCGTTTTCTGTCTGCCGAAAAATGGCGGAAATTGTTCTGTAAAAAGCAATTATTTGTTCAAAACAGCGTATTTTACGTGTGAAAAAGGATGAAAATAAAAATTTTAAAAAATTTCAAAAAAACTCTTGACGAAACCGGGAAGATTGGATATAATATTACCTGTCGCTGAGAGAAAGCGGCAAAAAGCAGAAGATGGAGAGTTGGCTGAGTGGTCGAAGGCGCACGACTGGAAATCGTGTGTGCGTG
>CALYTA010000291.1 GCA_945486175.1 uncultured Clostridia bacterium
AATATTGTCAACAGGTGCCACCGGCGTGGGGAAAGAAGGACACCTCTAAGAATCAAGCAATTTTGTCAACATCTTACAAAAAACATTAAAAATTTTAACAATCTCGTCATTTTATATTCCCACTATATTTTTTTAACAAAGCATAGTATAATAGGGACGACAGGCAGATAGTCACGATTTTTGCCTGTACAGGAGGATATTTATGGATCAATTGATACACAGGCGTGAGGAAAACGGCCTGATTTACTATACCTGCGATACCATCACAACGCCGCACCTGTTCACGACCAAATTCGGCGGCGTGAGCACAGGACACCTGTCTTCGCTCAATCTCGGCTTTAACCGCGGCGATGAGCGCGAAAATGTGCTGAAAAATTACCAGATTCTCGCGGATCACTTCGGTGTTCCGCGTGAGCGCATGACGATGACCAAGCAGGTACATGGCGACTGTGTGCGCGTGGTGGATGAGGAAACACTGGGCATGGGCCTGGGACAGCCAATGAGCTGGCAGACGGATGCCATTGTCACGAACTTGCCGAATGTACCGCTGTGCGGCTATTATGCCGACTGCGTCGTCACATTGCTGCACGACCCGGTCAGCCACAGCATCGGTGTCTGCCATTCCGGCTGGCGCGGCACGGCAAACGGTATTCTGGCCAAAACCGTGCGCACCATGCAGGAGCAGTACGGTGCACATCCCGAGAACATCGAAGCGGTTATCGGGCCATCCATTCACCAGTGCTGCTTTGAAACGGATGCAGATGTACCGGATGCCATGCGTGAGACGATGGGGCAGGCGGTTGAGCCATTTATTGAACAGCGCGGCGCGAAATATTTTATCGATTTACAGGGCATCAACCGCATGCGGCTGGAGGATGCAGGCGTGAAGATGGTGACAGACAGCGGCCTGTGCACCAAATGCATGCATGAGGAATTCTGGTCGCACCGTGCGACCAATGGCATGCGCGGCGTACAGGCAGGCGTTATTATGCTGGAGGGAGAACAATCATGAAAGCAAAACGCGGAATTGCAGCGATGCTCGCCGGCGTACTGCTGCTCGCGGGGATTGCCGGCTGCGGCAGTCAGGAGAGTGCGGGCAGCGGCAGCGCGGAACCGGATACCGGACAGGCAGTGGGCCAGGCGGCAGACAATGTAAAGGCAGTGGATTCGTTCACCCTTGCATATAACGAAGCAGATGGCTTCGACCCCCTTTCCTGTACATCATCGGAAAACCAGCTGATTGCCCAGCTGTGCTTTGAGAGCCTGTTCGTGCTTGACAACGAGTTTCAGCCGCAGAAGGTATTGTGTGACTCATTGGAGAAGACCGGCAGCCGGTCCTATACATTAAAAATCCGCTCCGGCGTAAAATTCCACTCCGGTCAGGAGATTACACCGGCGGATGTCGTCTTTTCCCTCAACAATGCGCGCCTGCGCGAAGATTCGATCTACCAGGATCAGCTTGCCTGCATCTCGTCGGTCAAATACAGCGGCGATGAAGTACATATCCGGCTGTACTGGGACAATTCCAATCTTGCAGCCCTTCTGGATGTCCCGATCCTGCGCAAGGGCACGGATGAGGACGAATGCCCGGATGGCTCCGGTCCATACCAGCTTGTGACGAGCGACGGCAAAAAATGCCTCATCCCGTTTGAACAGTGGAGCGGAGGAAAGGTCGGCTTCTGTAAGTCGATTTCACTGCTGTCAGTATCCGACAGTGCCGGCGCGGCCAACCTGCTGAGCAGCGGCGAGCTGTCCCTGCTGATGCAGACAGACGCGGAACAGTCCCCCGCACAGGGCGGAAAGTACACCGCCAGCGTGCCGTCCACACGCCTGCATTACCTCGGTGTCAACTGCGATATGGAGCCGTATGACGACGAGGATGTGCGCACGGCACTGTCCATGCTGCTCGACCGCAAGAGCATTGTACAGACCTGCTTTGCCGGGCGTGCGGATGCGGCAAGCCTGCCGATTGTCCCGGTGCCGGAGGATGTGGAAGCACCTGATTACAATAAGGAAGAAGCCCTTGAGCTGCTCGAGGATGCAGGCATCTATGACCGCAATGATGACGGATTCCTGGATATCAGCCGCAGCAGACAGTTCAAAGTAGAAATTATTTACAATGAAAAATACAGCACAAAGGGCGCCGTGCTCCAGCAGTATGCGGAAACGCTGACCGAGGCGGGCATTCTGACGGAAGTCAAGCCGCTCACCTTTGAGGAATGCCAGAGCAAGCTGCGCAACGAATCATTCCAGCTGTACTATGGCGAATACACGATGACCGCCGATTTTAACCTGTCGTCCCTGATTTCCAGCAACGGCGAGCGCAATTTCAGCGGCTATTATGACAGCGACATGGAGGAAGCCATCAACGGCCTCGCGTCGTATGAAGAAGGCGAAGAAGAGGAAGCACGCAGGGAATACGCCGAATGCTTCGCGGAGGAGACCCCAATCATCCCGATTGCCTTTGAGCGCACGCTGCTTTCCTCGGCGAGCGAGCTGCCGAAGCAGTTCGAGCCGTGGCCGGATCAGATTTTCCACGGCATTGAAACGTGGTCGGCATCATAATTGTATACGGGCAGAACAAACCCGGCGGGAGCAGTCCCGCCGGGTTTTGCTATAGCTGTAAGAAGTTACGTGTCCCGCCGGAATATGTGGAGAATCACGAGGA
>CALYTA010000292.1 GCA_945486175.1 uncultured Clostridia bacterium
GATGTCCTATAACGTAGAGTTTGCGGAAGTCACTGGCGGTACGTTCTGGAAGGCATATACGCCCGGACAGATTGCCGGTACGGAGGAATTTAAGGTAGAGCCTTCGTCGGACGGCATTGAAGCGATGTACAAAGACCTCATGCAGGTCTATCCGCCGATTGATCTGTACAATGAAAAGCTGCGCGCACTGGCAAGGGAATTCGGCCCGGTATGGGTTCGCGTTTCCGGCACATGGGCGACCAAGACCTATTATGATTTTGACGGCACAACCGGCGGAAAAGCACCGGAGGGCTATTTGAATGTCCTGACAAAAGAACAGTGGATCGGTGTTCTGGATTTTGTCAGGGAAATTGGCGCAAAGCTGATTGTTTCCGTCGCCAACTGCCCCGGCCTGCACAGTGCGGATGAGCCGTGGAACCCGAGTGAAGCGGAAAAGCTGTTCGGTCTGAGCAAGGAGTATGGCGTGCCGATCAACGCGGCGGAGTTTACCAATGAGCCGAACATGATGGAAGACACCGGTTTCCCGAAGGGGTATACGCCGGCAGATTACCGCCGCGATCAGGATCTGTTCTTCACCTGGCTGCGTGAAAACTATCCGGATTGCATCTGCGTCGGTCCGAGCACCACGGGCGGTGACAACCTGACCTTCGGCAAGGGCGATGAGAACGGTGTCGGCGGCATTGAGCAGCTCGCAAAGCAGACCTGTAACTGTGCAGACCTGCTCGAAGGCACAAAGCAGCCGCTGGACGTATTCAGCTATCATTACTATAACGGCGTATCTGACCGCCTTGCTTCTGTCATGCCGAACGGACACTGGCAGCCGGAGGAAGCAACAAGCGAAGCTTATCTGGACACGGCAATGAAATTTACCCGCACCTATGTTCCGATGCGCGACAAATACTGCCCCGGCGCGGAGATATGGGTCACGGAGTCCGGAGACGCGGGCGGCGGCGGAGACACATGGGCGTCCACCTATCTGGATGTATTCCGCACGCTCAACGAACTGGGAGGCTTTGCGGCACTGACCAACGGCGTGATTTTCCACAATACGCTGGCGTCTTCTGACTATGGCTTCCTCGCACGCCAGGTCTTTGATCCGCGCCCGAATTATTTTGCAGTCCTGCTGTGGAACCGTCTGATGGGCACGACGGTTTATGATTCCGGTGAGCCGGTTCGTGAGGGTGCGCATGTTTATGTCCATTCCCGCAGGGACGGAAAGGACGGCGCAGTATACCTCATCATCAACAACTCCACAACGGAAACCACGACGGTGGAGCTGCCGAAGGATGCAGAGCGCTATACGCTGTCGGCAGAGACGCTGCGTGCACCGGTGATGCTGCTCAACGGCAAGCCGCTGACGCTGGGCGAAAACAATGCCCTGCCGGAGCTGGCACCGGTCGCACAGGCGGCAGGCACAGTAGAGCTTGCCCCGGTAACCTGTACCTTCCTTGTCGTTTAACTCTCCTTGTAAATAAAAAAAACAGCTGCCGGTTTCTGCTCG
This sequence comes from uncultured Clostridia bacterium, assembly GCA_945486175.1. GTDB lineage: Bacteria > Bacillota > Clostridia > Oscillospirales > Butyricicoccaceae > Butyricicoccus_A. Next base: position 1,502 of record CALYTA010000292.1, read on the forward strand.
CAGAGGCCGGCAGCCGTTTTGCTGTCCTACTGGTTTTTTAATGCCTGTGTGATTTCATTCGCTTTTGCATAAATCGCCGACGGGTCTTCGCCGACATCGAATTGTCCGTTTTCGTACAGGATTTTGCCCGCAACCATTGTCAGCAGGACATTCTGCTTGCTGCCGCTGTAAACGACATTTTTGCTGATGTTGTTGAGCGGCTGCATGTTCGGCTGGTTCAGGTCGAGGACAATCAGGTCTGCCTGGCTGCCCGGGGTCAGCGTCTCACAGTCGGTCAGGCGCATGGCTTTTGCACCGCCGACTGTTGCCATGCGCAGCACGGCGTTTGCATCGACTGCGGAGGCGTCATTTTCGCGAACCTTGGCGAGCGCCGTGGTCAGGAACATCTCGCGGAACATGTCGAGACAGTTGTTGCTCGCAGGGCCGTCGGTGCCGATGGCGAGATTGACACCTGCATCCAGCAGCGCCTGGATCGGCGCAATGCCGCTGGCGAGCTTGAGGTTGGATGCGGGGTTAGTGATGACAGAAAGGCCGCGCTGTTTGAAAATTTCAATGTCCTCCGACATGATGTGGACGCAGTGATATCCGCCGCCGCCGTAATCGAACAGGTGCAGCGAATCGAGATATTGTGTCGGTGTAAGGCCGGCCTTTTCGATGCAGGAGCGCACTTCAGAGGCCGTTTCCGAATTGTGTGTGTAGACCGGGGCACGGTACAGTGCGGCGAGTGCCGCCATATCCTCCAGAATGCTGCGCGAGGTGGTGTATTCCGCGTGGAAACCGAGCTGGAACGAAATCAGCGGATGATAGCCGTTGTATTTCTGGTACCATTCCCCGACAAGGTCGACAGACTGGCTGAAATCGTTGACCGCACCGGTGAGTACCGTGCGGAAGCCGCAGTCGATGGATGCCTGCACGATGGAATCCGGCGTGAGATACATGTCGAAATTTGCCGTAATGCCGCTCGTGAGATATTCGAGTATCGCCAGCTTGGACAGGTGGTAGATCAGGTCTTCGTTTAATTTGGCTTCCATCGGGAACACCTGCTTGTTCAGCCAGTCCTGCAGCGGCAGGTCGTCGGCATACGAGCGCAGGAATGTCATGGCGGAATGTGTGTGCGCATTTTTGAAGCCGGGCAGAATCAGGTTGCCGCAGACATTGCGCTCGA
>CALYTA010000293.1 GCA_945486175.1 uncultured Clostridia bacterium
CGCGCGAGGCGGCGGCGATTTCGGTGCAGACCTGTGCACCGAGCATTATCACAAGCGGCCTGACCTTTTTTGCCGCGACCGTCGGACTGTCGTTTGTCTCCAAAATCGACCTGATCCGCAGCCTGTGCCTGCTCATCAGCCGCGGCGCGATTATTTCCATGCTCGTCATCCTGTTTGTCCTTCCGGCGCTGCTTGTGCTGTTTGCGCCGGTTATCCGAAAAACCTCGTGGCACTGGATTGAAGACGGCACCGGTGCAAAAGCAAAGCAAAATAAGGAGCGTGTTCCAATTGAAAAAGGCGTATAAAATAACGGCGGGCGCGCTGAGCGCCCTGATGGTGTGCGGCGCGGTATCTCCCGCGCTGGCGGCATCCGTCAGCAAGGATGAAACGGTATTTGCAACACTGGAGCCGGACGGCACAGTTGCCCATCAGACAGTGAGCGACTGGCTGCATTCGGACAAGGGCCTGAGCAACTTTGCGGACGTCAGCAATCTGGATGATATCGTAAACCTCAAGGGCAAGGAGCAGCCGCAGCAGAACGGCAGCAAGCTGACCTGGAACATTGCGGGCAATGATGTCTATTACCAGGGCACCTCGACAGCGGAGATGCCGGTACAGGCGAAGATCACCTATACACTGGATGGCAGACAGGTGGAGCCGGCTGAGCTGAAGGGTGCGGACGGACACCTTGTCATCCATATCGCCCTCGAAAACAAAGAGACCAAGACGGTTACAGTGGACGGAAAGCAGTATACCGTCTGCATGCCGTATTTTACCGTCATCGGCACGGACATGTCGACCGACCATTTCAAAAATATCAAGGCGGAAAATGGCACGGTACAGACCGACAGCAGCAATCAGATTGTCGCGTTCCTCGCCATGCCAGGCATGAAGGACACCTATGGCGGCCTGCTGACCGGTGACCTGAGCGATATTGCCGACATGCTGCTGGATGATGTCGAGATCGAATGCGACATGACCGACGGCGAGCTGCCGTCCATCTATTTCGCCTGTGCGTCCAATCTGGACGATCTGGATGCGGAAGACCTTGAGCTGGATGACACCTTTGACCGGCTGGACGAGTTAAAAGACGCGACGCAGCAGCTGATTGACGGTGCGGAGCAGCTGGCAGACGGCTGCCACACGCTGGATGAAAAGCTGGGAGAGCTGTCCTCCAACTATGTCGCGTTCCATGACGGCATTATAGACGCGACCTCCGGCGCGGGTTTGCTGACCGATGGCGCAAAACAGCTGTCCTCCGGCATGCGCACGCTCAGGCTGGGTGCAGGTGATCTGGCAGACGGTGTCGGACAGCTTGCAGATGGTGCGCAGTCGCTCGCAAGCGGTGCGGCACAGGTAGACAGCGGTGCACAGTCGGTCAAATCGGGTGCGGGTGACCTGTCCGGGGGCCTGAGCACAATCGATGAAAATTCCGGCAGGCTGTCCTCCGGTGCGTCCGACCTGGCGGACGGACTGAACCAGCTGGGCGCGGCGCTCGAAAGCGACGATGTGCAGGCGCTGTTCTCCGGTTCCTCCCAGATGAAGAGCAGCCTGAACCAGCTGTCCGGCGGTATGAATCAGGTCATGCAGGCGCTGGATTCCGGTGAGCTGCAGGCGGCCATGGACGGTCTGGACAGCATTGCTTCCGGTGCAGCTGGGCTGCAAAGCAATCTGTCCGCACTGGCAAACAAATCGGGCGAATCACTGAGTGAGAGTGAAATGGCCGCACTCCAGAGCATGGAGGGCGGCGCGGAAATTCTGCGCAAGTTTGAGACCAACCGGCAGACTGTCGATGCGATGGCGCAGGCATGCGGCCAGCTGGAGAGCGCAGCGGGACAGATTGCCTCCGGTGCGGGCAGTGTAAAGAGCGGGCTTTCCTCCTCCATGTCCGGACTGAAGGAAAATCTGGGTACAATCAACAGCGGTCTGGAAGCTGCGGCATCCAGCTACAGCACAATGGACGCGGGCTTGCAGCAGCTGGCACAGACGCTCGGCACCTCGGTTGCACAGCTGCAGGAGGGTGCAGTCCAGCTTGACAGCGGCATTGCGCAGTACACGAAGGGCGTCAGCCAGGCCGCATCCGGCGCGAAGACGCTGTACGGCGGCGCATCGGCACTGGCGGATGGAACCGGAACATTGGTTTCCGGCGCGAAGCAGCTCTCCGGCGGTATTGATGAGCTGAACGGCCAGGTTCCGACGCTGGCCGGCGGTGTAAACCAGCTGGCAGACGGTGCGGATTCCCTGACCTCCGGTGCGGATGACCTGTCCGCAGGCATGAAGCAGCTTTCCTCTGCGAGTGCGACGGTACAGGATGCCATCCGGCAGTTTGATGAGGCCGGTACCCAGCTTTCGGACGGTTCCGGTGAGCTGTATGACGGCATTGTACAGTACGATGAAGAGGGCATCAGCAAGATCACGGACAACGAGATGCTGACCAGCCTGCGCACGGCAGCGAAGGTGCTGGATGAGCAGCGTGCCTATGCACAGTCCGCGTCCTGCTATTCCGGCGCACCGGAATCGGCGACGGAAACCACGACCAAGTATGTCATGCGTACCGAAGAAGTGCAGAACACCGAGGATGAAGACGACACCACACAGCAGCAGCCCGAAAAGGAATCGCTGTGGGACCGCATTAAGGGTCTGTTTTAACCGCCCTGCTTTTC
>CALYTA010000294.1 GCA_945486175.1 uncultured Clostridia bacterium
GTGAATATTGATTTGAGGAGGAAAAACCATGAAAATCGCATTTGACGGAAGCGCCCGAAGGCAACGAACGATGAAGTCAAGTGGCACAAGAAGGCAATCGCCGATGCAGGCCTGAAGATTGCATCCCTGACCACCGGTTTCCGCTGGGCTGATCCGGATGAATTTGTCCGCGAATATGCCATTGACTGCTGGAAGCGCATGATCGAAATTGCAGAGATCATGGAAGTCAAGGTATTCAATACCGAGCTTGGCCCTGGCCGCGACAATCCGGAACTGCGCGAAGCAAAGCTGATGCGTTCGCTGGATGTACTGGTACCGCTGCTGGAGAGCAAGGGCATGCGTCTGGACGTCCAGGCACATCCGGATGATTTCTATGAGCACAACAACGATGCATATGATATCATTCGTTACTATGACAGCCCGGCACTGGCTTACCTTTACTCCATCCCGCACACCTTCCACTATGACGGCGGCAAGGGCAACATCGAGAAGAACCTCAAGTACACCCGCAAGCATCTGAAGCATGTCCTGTTTGCAGATACCTACGATTACACCAAGCTGTTCCGCTACAATGTCAATCCGGCTCCGCTGTATGCAAACGGCACGGCCCGCTGCCATGCTCACATCGGCCATCTGGGCGAAGGCGATGTCGATTTTGACCGCATCTTCAAGACCCTGCGTGAGATGGGCTTCAACGAGCAGGACGACACCATCGCAACCTTCAATCCGCTGGGCTTCCCGGAGAGAGCCATTGAAGATGGCGCTTACACGCTCAAGATGATTCAGGACAATCTGGTTGATGTGCCGAGCATCACTGAGCCGGAACCGGAATCCTATGGATTCTTCGCTCGGTAATCCTATCATTACCGTTTTTTATTGTACGTTTCCTCCTGTCTCATGCAGAAAAGCATGAGGCAGGGGAGAGACCAGAATTATTATTGGCTATTTGCCCCGCATGTGGCATGTAGTATATATTTTTCAGTTCCTTTTTACTCTCTTTTTCTTTTTTATTGGCAATTGCGGAGAAGGAGCTGTGCTCGACAGTCCTTTTTCGCCCGGACGATAATCGAACGCAATGCAACGATGGGAGGTTGCATTGCGTTCAGGAGGTTATCTGTATTCATTTTTTAAAAAATGTGTCATTTTAAAACAATGGCACAGGTATAGTACCGAGAGAAATATGGAGGTAACACAAATGAAAAACAAACGGCTTCTGGCACTGCTTGCAGCAGGTGTGATGACAGTAGGTTGCCTGGCAGGCTGTGGAAACAGCTCCACTGCGGACAGCGGTTCCGCGGCATCGGGCGGCGGCTCCGGCAGCAAGGGCAATATGACCCTGATTATGGCACAGCGCGACGACTTCCTGTCCACCCTCGAATCGGCTGCGACCAAGGCAGGCGAAGAGAGAGGCTACAAGATTGTAGCACAGGACGCGCAGAACGATGCCCAGAAGCAGATTCAGTTCGTTGAAACTGCAAGGAATGGTGGAGATGTGGCTTGTATTGTCAATCCGGTTGACTCCGACGCGGCACAGTCCGTCGTAGATGCAGCAGGTGACATGCCGCTGGTATTCGTCAACCGCGGCCCTTCCGATTATCATGTGCTGGACGCAGAAAATGTTGCGTTCGTCGGCTCGAATGAAACAGATGCCGGCAAGTATCAGGCAGAAGCACTTGCCGAATACTTTAAGGCACAGGGCAAGACCGAGATCAAGTATGTCCTGCTTCAGGGTACGCTCGGACAGGTCTCTCAGATCAAGCGCTGCGCTGGCGTGCTGGACGGCCTGAAGGAAAACGGTATCACCGCAACGCCGGTTGTCGAGCTGGCAGCCGAATATGACCGCGCAAAGGCGATCGACAAGATCAGCCCGGTTCTGACCTCGGGTCAGGAGTTTGACTGCATCATTTCCAACAATGACTCCATGGCATGTGGTGCAGTTGAGGCCTGTGAAGCGGCCAGCATCGATCCGTCTACCATCCCGATCGTCGGCGTTGACTGCACAAAGGACGGCGCACAGATGGTTGAGCAGGGCAAGATGCTGATGACGGTATACCAGAATCCGGAAGGTCAGGGTGTCGGTGCTGTTGAAGCTGCCATCAACCTGATTAACGGCAAGCCGGCAAACGAAGGCACACAGTTTGTCAAGGATGAGAGCGGGGAATCCTACAGCGATTCCATCGTCTGGATTCCGTTCGAGCCGGTAAACAAGGACAACGTAGCTGATTATATGTAATTTCCGATTCCGAATTGGAAAATAAGAAAGTAAGGCTGCCGCCTGGCTGATTTCAGCCAGGCGGCAGCCCTTTTGAGAGAGAATATGGCTATTGGCGTTTTTTATTCCAATTCGAATGCGCCGGTATAGAGCTGATAATACGTTCCTTTTTCCGCAATCAGCCTGTTATGGTCGCCTCGTTCGATGATCCGGCCGAGGTCGAGAACCATGATAACATCCGAGTTCTGGACAGTGGACAGACGGTGCGCAATGACAAATACGGTCCGGCCCTTCATCAGTTTATCCATGCCGTCCTGTACCAGTGCTTCTGTACGGGTATCGATAGACGATGTCGCTTCGTCCAGAATCATGACAGGGGGATCGGATACAGCGGCACGTGCAATGGAAATCAGCTGCGGCTGTCCCTGTGAAAGACCGCTGCCGTCA
>CALYTA010000295.1 GCA_945486175.1 uncultured Clostridia bacterium
ATAGTAGATTGGGAGGAAAACTAAAATGGTTAAATTAATTATGGCGGCTACCGGAAGCGGTAAGACCAAGAACATTATCGATCTCGTCAACGAAGCAGCAGCACAGGAGCCGGGCTCCATCGTCTGCATCGCAAAGGGCAGTCAGTTGACTTTTGACATCTCTCATAAGGCTCGACTGCTTAACGTTCTGGATTATAGTGTTTCCAATTATTCTTCGCTTCTTGGCTTCGTAGCCGGCATTCATGCAGGAAATTACGACATCACCAAGATTTTCATCGACAGCCTGTACAAGGTTGCATGTGATGACAAACCGGAGGATGCAGATAAGTTCATTCTGGCTCTGGATGAATTCTCTTCCAAGCACAGCGTTGACTTTACCATCGCTCTGTCCGGCGACGCGGCAAATGCCAGCGACGTGATGAAAAAGTACCTGTAATTCAATTGACCATAAAGCCCGCGGGATCGTGCGTCCGGCGGGCTTTTTCTTATTTTAAAGCGTATCTGAAAATGTATTTTCAGACTGCGCCTAGAAAATATTTTTCATTCCAATGGCCTCGGAACGCAGCAGGTCGTCCACTGCCTGCTGCAGTCCTGCCAGCTCCAGCGCGAGCTGGGTGCAGTCGCCTGCCTGCACGCCTGCCTGCGTGCGCGCAAAGCCCAGGCGCACCTCATCGAGCAGTTTTTCACTGATGACGGCAGACAGATAGGTTTCGTGCTGCTGATACTCGTGCTGCGCCTGTACCGTCAGCTGTGCGGCAGTGGAAAGCTGTTCCTCCTGTGCGGCGTCCTGTGCCTGCGCGAGTGCCGCGGATATGCCGCTCACTGTGTCCGAAACCGCGAAAAGATTGTACAGTCCGCCTGCGGCGACGGTAAAAAGCAGCACAACCGCTGCCCAGAAGCGCTTCACGATGCCCCTCCGCTGCGCAGCTGGAGAAAGGCGTTGCCGCAGTCGTCCAGCGTCAGCAGAAATACGCTGTCCAGCGAGGCGGCACCGCGTTCACGGCACAGCTGGACGATGGATTCCTCTGTCCTGCCGAGCTGCCGGATGTTGTAATGCACCAGCTTTCCGTCAGACACGACAACCAGCGGCATGCCCTGTTCATTGGGCTGCATGTTGAGGTCATCCGGTGTCAGCGGCTGCTGTCCGGCGCGCGGGATGACGCTGAGCTGTCCATTGGTCTCGATGATGGCATACCGCACATCCTCCATGCGCGGCACGCCCGCAATGCGCAGGCCTTCCAGAATGTCCTCCGGCGCGAGCCGGAGCATGCGCAGCATTTTTGTATCGAATGTGCCATCCTTGATGACAACGCAGGGATTGCCGCACAACAGCCTGCGCGCACGGCGGCTGCGGCGGCACAGACAGGACAGCAGGACTTCCACCGCGAGCAGGGTTACAAGCGGTACAATGCCGCCCAACAGCGGAACTGCGGTATCCTGAAGGGGGATGGATGCCAGTTCGGAGACCAGAATGGTCACAGCGAATTCTGATGTTGACAGCTCGCCGAGCTGCCGCTTCCCGGTAAACCGCAGCCCGCCGATGACAGCGGCATACACCAGAAGCGTGCGCAGAAAAAGCAGAAACAAGCAGAATCACCTCGCCGGAACGGATATGGATACAGTATTTCACATATTGCGCAAAAGCATGCATCCCGCATGGAAAAATTCCTGTATCTGTCACAGATGGTATCAAATATGAAAAAAATCGAAAAATGAGTTGACATTTCTAAAATACGGGATATAATAAATCTTATCAGATATGCAAATGCAGAGACCGGAAGGAGTAGCTTCCCCGAAGCTTTCAGAGAGCTGCCGCTTGGTGCAAGGCAGCAGGGGAGGAGAAGTGAACGTCATCCGCGAGCAGTTCGGGCGAATGGGCTTCGGCTTTAGTAACCGGAATCGGGTCAGCCTCCGTTAACGGGCAAGCATTACATGCAGATTTTGCATCGATGCGTTGAGGTGGCCGCTTTGAGGCGGCAATAAGAGTGGTACCGCAGAGCACAGTCTTTGTCTCTTTTTTGAGGAGATAAGGGCTTTTTTATTTGCTTGTATCGGCGCCGGCACGGAGTTCGCATGGCGTTTTCCGGCCGGACGGCGCAGCACACGAAAAATTATTTCAGGAGAGATTGCTATGAAACTCAATGGTTCACAGATTCTCATTGAGACGCTGCTGGAACAGGGAACCGATACCATTTTCGGTTATCCGGGCGGCGCAGTACTCAACATTTATGACGAACTGTATAAGTATTCCGACCGCATGCACCATGTCCTGACGGCACATGAGCAGGGCGCGTCGCATGCAGCGGACGGCTATGCCCGTGCAACCGGCAAGGTCGGCGTATGCCTTGCCACCTCCGGCCCGGGCGCAACCAATCTGGTCACCGGCATTGCGACAGCTTATATGGACTCCATCCCGATGGTCGCCATCACCGGCAACGTCGGCACGCCGTTTATCGGCCGCGACAGCTTCCAGGAGGTCTATATCGCAGGCATCACCATGCCGATCACCAAGCACAATTTCGTTGTCCGCAAGGTTGAGGAGCTGGCGGATACCGTCCGCCTCGCGTTTGAAATCGCAATGAGCGGACGTCCGGGCCCGGGTTTGATTGATATTCCGAAGGATGTCACCGCAGCAGTCTGTGAGTTTGAGCACAA
>CALYTA010000296.1 GCA_945486175.1 uncultured Clostridia bacterium
TAACACCAGTCTGGGCACAGGCATGACGCCCATTTTATTTTCTTTCTGCATATCGTACCTCTTTCTTTTTGCCAAAACAAAAAGCGTGAAAATACAGAGGACTAGCAATCCTCAATACTTTCACGCAAAAATGCCGGCTAATCATTTTTAATTCATCTGGATTTTATCATATACAAATTCAAAAATCAATCTTTTTTTCATCTGTTCTTTCGCAGCATGCGATTTATCGGATCCTGTTTCTGCGTTCCATCAGAACAGTATCCTGCCAGATGCCAAACCGATCCTTTGCAATCTTTTCCCTGTATCCGATCTCACGGAACCCACATTTTCTGTGCAGCTCTATGCTTGCCCGATTTACCGCAAAAATTGCGGCATACAGCGTCCAATAACCGCATTTTTCGGTTTCCTCACACAATTTTAACAACAGCTTTGTCCCAATCCCCTGCCTGTGACAGGCTTCGTCCACAAAAATGCTCAGTTCCACGACACCCCGGTATGCCCTGCGTCGGGAGGTAGGCGCAATCATTGTATATCCTGCAACCGTTCCATTTCGGACATAAACAAAGCGGCATTGCCTGATGTGCGCGTTATCCCAGTCCGCATAGCTCGGACAGCTTGTCTCAAAGCTCACATTGCCTTTATCCAGGCTCTGCTGATAAATGCGCATCATATCTGCCCAGTCGTCCTGTCTCATTTCACGAATCATATCACTCATCCTGCTGTGCCCTCGCGTAAATCTCATTGATATGCAATTCTGTCGTATTTAACGTTGGAACGCTGATATCTCCCGGCGTGATTGCCAGCGGCAGTTCCGTGCAGCCGAGCAATACCGCATCGGCATCACAATCCGAGATATATGTTTCCGCTAACTCAATGATCCTGCATTTGTCTTCCGGAATCACAATTCCGTTTTCCAGATTCGGATAAATCAGTTTCCCAATTGCCGCAATATCCTTCTCTGTCGGTACAACCGCAGTCAGTCCGTTCTTTTTCAATGCAGCTTCATATAATCCGCTCTTCATGGTAAATTCTGTTCCTAATATCAAAATGCGCTGATATCCACGCCGTTTGATTTCATCTGCTGCCGCATCAACAATGCTCACAACAGGCAGCGGAAACCGTTCTGATACCATATCCCATATGATGTGTTCTGTGTTGGCGGTAATCGCCGCAACTTCTGCACCCGCGGCTTTGAGATTCTGGAGGCTTTTGAGCAGCAAATCACCCAATTTTTCATAATCACCGTTCTGCAGCGCACATACGTGCTCATTCATATTGACGCTGTCAATCACAATTTCGGGATACGCAGGAGTCCCTTGCCCTGTTTTACATTTTTCCGTTAAGCCACGATAATATTCTATCGTCGAAGCGGGGCCAAGCCCTCCCACAAGTCCAATCTTTTTCATATATAGCCTTTCGCGCCATTGTCACAATATATCTGCCCGATGCTTGCCCTTCTCCATGATATCAATGCAAATCCAGTCATCATTTTCCAGCTTTTTGCGGCGGTATTCTTTTTCCCGATATCCTCTTTTTAAATACATCGCCTTTCCCGGCAGCGATGCATGCAGCTCGATTTTCGCATGTGTTTCAAATATTTTCTGTTCCGCGAAATCCATGAGCGCCGTTCCATATCCGTTGTGTTGATAGGGCGGCAGGACAAACAGTCGGCTGATTTCCGTTCCGTTTATGGTAACCGTTCCCACACATACAGTATCATACACAGCGAGATAGGTTCCTGACTGCATGATATCTTCCCGGATGTGCTGTTCACTGTGAAGCGCTGAGAAAAAATTTACCACTCCGCCGGGATAATAGTGCGGATATACCTCAGAAATCGTCCGGTGCGTGATCTGACAAACAGTTTGGATATCCTGCGGCATGGCCAGCCGGATGGACAGCAGCTGCCCCGGACGTATTCCGGTCTGTGAGAGCTTTTCCAGGTATATGAATTTCAGCTCTTCCGTCAGCTTCTTTTCATCAAAAATCCGATATCCCAGCCGCTCATACAGCCTGATATTCCCGTGACTTCTGCTGCTGGTAAAAAGCTCATACCTTTGACCGGGATACTGCATTTCAATTGCCTGTAAAAGCGCTGTTCCGATTCCCTGTCCCTGTTTTTGCGGATGAACAATCAATTTCCCGATATATGCCGTGCCGTCGGAAGAATACCCTCTTACAGAACCAATGATTTTGTTGTTGCTGTCTGTCACTTTCAGAATGACACCATTCCGGTATTCCTCCAGCACATCATCCAGCGTCTGCCTCAGCGGCGGAATGTCGGGATTGCTGAAAAGTTTCGCTTCGCTCTGGTATGCAAGATATTGCAACGCGAGGATCTCCTTCAAATCCGCTTTCTCTGCCTGTTTTATTTCCATTCCAGTATCCTTTCTTTTCTATTCTCTCACAATCGAGACAGCAAACTGTTCTGCACTGATCAGCATCTCCCGCCTGCACTTGGGACAAAAAAGCGGAAAATTTTTCAGCACGGTTTCCGGCAGCAGCTTGAGCCGTGTTTTGCCCCGGCAAAGCGGGCAAAGCACCCATTCCACCCGTTTTTCTTCATCCTTCATGCCAGTCACTCCTCATCACCGGAAAGCATCGCGTTGTCCTGCTTTACAGATAACCGTCCATTCAAAGCATT
>CALYTA010000297.1 GCA_945486175.1 uncultured Clostridia bacterium
ACCTCTTCCATACCGGTGGGCGGCTCCAGGAAAATCTGGATGGCACCTTCCTGGGCAATCTGCTCCGTGCCCTTGATGAACTGCTTGCGCTTCATCGTGTCCTTCTGGCGGATGCGGCAGAAGACTTCCGGCGCAAAGGTCGGAATGCCGGAGAATTTGCAGTCAAAGCCCGGGGTGCAGACCGTGTCGCCGATGGAGAAAATACCGGGATCGAATACGCCGATGATGTCGCCCGCATAGGCTTCGTCGATAATCGCGCGGTCCTGTGCCATCATCTGCTGCGGCTGTGCGAGCTGGATTTTTTTGCCCGCCTGTACGTGGTAGACATCCATGCCCTTTTCAAATTTGCCCGAGCAGATGCGCATAAATGCGATGCGGTCGCGGTGTGCCTTGTTCATGTTTGCCTGAATCTTGAAGACAAAGGCGGAGAAATGCTCGTCGAACGGGTCGATTACTTCGCCGTGCGAGGTGCGCGCGGTCGGGGGCGGTGTCATCTCCAAAAAGTACTGGAGGAACGGCTCGACACCGAAGTTGGTCAGAGCGGAGCCGAAGAAGACGGGAGACAGGGTACCTGCACGCACGCGGTCGAGATCAAAGTCTTCACCTGCGCCGCTCAGCAGCTCGATGTCATCCTGGAGGGTATTCCACAGGCGCTCACCGATCAGCGGCTCAAGCGCCGGATCGTCGATAGAATAGATGGTGGACTTTGCTTCCCTGACACCGGAAACAGAGGCCGCTTCGAATGCCATGATGTGGTTTTTCTGGCGGTCATAGACGCCCTTGAACTCCTTGCCGCAGCCGATCGGCCAGTTGACGGCATAGGTATCAATTCCCAGCTCTTTTTCCAGCTCGTCCAGCAGGTCATACGGGTCGCGCGATTCGAGGTCCATCTTGTTGATGAACGTGAAAATCGGGATACCGCGCATCGAACAGACCTTGAACAGCTTACGGGTCTGTGCCTCGACGCCTTTGGACGCGTCGATGACCATGATAGCGGAATCCGCTGCCATCAGCGTGCGGTAGGTGTCCTCCGAGAAGTCCTGATGGCCCGGCGTGTCCAGAATGTTGATGCAGTGGCCTGCATACTCGAATTGAAGAACCGACGAGGTGACGGAAATGCCGCGCTGCTTTTCGATTTCCATCCAGTCGGAAACCGCATGGCGGGTATTTTTCTTGCCCTTTACGGTGCCGGCCTGCTGGATGGCTCCGCCGTAGAGCAGGAATTTCTCCGTGATGGTCGTTTTACCGGCGTCCGGGTGCGAAATAATCGCAAACGTGCGGCGTTTGGTGATTTCTGATTTCAGATCTGACAAATGAATAACCTCCGATCAGGGTGATTCAGAATAATTCAGTAAAAAAGCGCCGACAACAATATGCGGCGCATACATATTTAATATAACATAACTCGCCGGAAAATACAATCACATAACCGACGAAAAATGGGCAGAAAAGCGGCGCGCCGATTTGGTAGGAGATTCGGCGCGCCATACAGTAAAGAGAGAGATATATGAAAGCACAGAATGGGAAAACTGTGCGGTGGCAGGCTATAAAAAACCTTTGTTCTCAGGTGTTTTTCCGTTCTCCTGAGTACAATTATAGTATACGCAGAAGCAGACAGGAAAACAATGGACAGGATTCATAAAATGTGAAAATTATAATGGTTTTCCTGTGTCAGTTTGAACAAGTGTCTTTGTATCGAGGACAATTGGGGAGTTTTGTGAAAAACAGGCGGACATTGTGTTTTAAAACCAGCTGTGGTAAGATAAGAAAAATGAGATAAACAGGAGAACCATATGAACATTCAGATTTTTGGCCAAAGCAAATGCTTTGACACAAAGAAAGCAGAACGCTATTTCAAAGAACGCCGGGTGAAATACCAGTCGGTTGATCTGCTGCGCTATGGCATGAGCAAGGGAGAATTTACCTCGGTATGCCGTGCGGTAGGACTGGAGGCCATGATTGACCCGAAGGCAAAGGACCCGGATGCTGCCATGCTGCCTTATCTCGCATCAGATGAGGCAAAAATGGAAAAACTGATGGACAATCCCAAGCTGCTGAAAACACCCATTGTCCGCAATGGCAAACAAGCGACTGTGGGTTACTGCCCGGATGTGTGGAAAACATGGGAATGAACCGGCTGCCGCATTTTGTGACGGAAACAGAGTCCGTCTGGGATCAATTAAAAAGAGAAACACGCCCGATTGCCCTGTATGGCATGGGTGATGGAGCGGAAAAAATTCTGCGTGTGTGTGCACAGCGGGAGATTCCGGTTGCGGGCATTTTTGCGTCGGATGAATTTGTCCGGGGGCACAGCTTTGCCGGCTATCAGGTGAAAAAACGCTCGGAGCTGGAGCAGGAACTGGGGGATTTTGTGGCAGTGATTGCCTTTGCCTCCAGCCGGTCGGAGGTACTGGAGCTGTTTGACCATCTGGACCGCACCCATACCACCTATGCACCGGATGTGCCGGTGGCAGGCGGTGAACTGTTTGATCCGGACTTTGTCCAGACCCATTGTGAGGAGCTGGAACAGGCCTATGCACTGCTGGCAGATGACCGGTCACGGGAGGTTTTCGCGGCAACAGTCAATTTCAAGCTCAGCGGCAAACTGCACTGGCTGCGGGACTATACCGACAG
>CALYTA010000298.1 GCA_945486175.1 uncultured Clostridia bacterium
TGGACTGATAGGTTTCCAGAACCGTCGGCGCGCCTGCCGCGTCAATAAAAATATCCGCATTTCCGGTGGGGCCATATCGTGAGGGCGCAGTTCCGAAGTATTCCATTGCCGCTGCTTTCAAATCCTCTTTTCCGTTATTGCAGACTGCAAATCCTAAATCCTTTGCTTTTTCCAGCCGGAAATCGGAGCAGTCACAGATCATTACCCTGTCGCAGCCGAAATATTTTAAACCGATGGCGGCGGCAATCCCAATGGTTCCCGCTCCAAACACAATCGCATGTTCTCCAGGCTTCGAAAAAGAGCGTCTTGCCGCACGGAACCCGACCGTAAACGGTTCAATCAGACATGCCGTTCTGGAAGAGAGCTGATCCGGTATGGCATAGACCTGTTCATTCAGCTTTGCATTGGGAATTTGTACATATTCAGAAAATCCGCCCACTGTTCCGGCCCGTCCGGGATCTCCTTTTGCAAGGCGCGGATACGGATATACCCGGTCACCCACATGGATTCCCTTTACATTTTTGCCCACCTGTACGACCTCAGATGCCATTTCATGCCCGAATTCACCGCCCACTGTGACCCTGTGCCCGGTATTGGAGCCATGCATATAAACCGCAACATCTGTACCACAAATGCTGGCACACAAATTTCGGATGACAATATCATTGTCCCCGGCAGCCGGCGTTTCCAATTCTGTCAATAAAATATCTTTTTGTCCGTTGTAAATTGCTGCTTTCATGCTTCCTCCTGTTGTAAAACGGAAAAAACCAATCGGTTTTTCTCCTTCCGATTGGTCTTTCTATGTTTGAACCCGTCAGTCGTGGATTCCTTTGGTGAGCGGAATGAGCATGAGCAAAATCACAATGCCGATCAGTCCAATCACAACGCCAAGAACGAGCTTGTCAAATACCATGCACAGGCACATGCCGACACCCAGCAGCAATGCGCCGAACACACCGACCAAAACAGAACCGATGGTTTTCGCATTGATGTGAACAGGTGTTTTACCTTCCATCCTGCGCCAGACGATGACAGTGATGAGCAGCACAACCAGTCCGATGACACCGGAAACAATGCCCTTATTGAACATTCCCCATTCTTCGATCATGCACATACACATGCCCAGAGCGAAGAATACCACTCCAATCGTGCCGAGAATCAGTGCAACAAAATTACTTTTCTTCATGACGTTTTCTCCTTATGTAGGTTTAATAATATCTGGCTTTTCCCGGCCAGCAACTGTAGTTTACTTCTGAATTGTTCGTCTATTGTTTAATTTTTGTTTCAGAATTATGAATGCAGCGATTTTGTCTGAACAGAGACAGCTCTCTGTGATACTTATGTTCAATCGCCAATCTGCCAAAGTCTGTCTGCGTGGCAGCATACGCAGGCAGAGTATTTTTTTCGGCTCTTAACCAATGCTGTAACGGCAGCGACAACCCCAACGGCTGCGGCAACAACAATACCTCTTATATCTGTCTTCTCCTCTCCTGAAACTGTTTTTTCCGATGACGGTCATTTGTCTGCCGAATGGTCAGCCTCTTCCGTTCCGGGTTCCGCTTCGTCCTCATCCACCTTTTCCAGAAACGCTTCGACAAACGCGTTTTCCACATTCTTATAGCCGCCAACAACTGTTTCCTCGATCTTCCGGTAGGCAGAAGTGGCCTTTTCCGCTATCCCGCCGGTTTTCATGGAACCGTCTTCTTCGAGGAATGTTTCCGTGAAGCTGTCCTCAATGCCCTTATATGCGTTTACGATCTTCTCACCCAGTTTGCCGGGCTTCAGTTTGTACTCACTCATGTCAAAACCTCCTGTTTGTATTGTGTGTGTTGTTTCTCTTTCTGTGTCCTATCATACCCTTCGTTTGTTTATCAATTGCTTCCATCCTGTTAGAGAAATATTAATTTGAAATGAGCAAAAAATACCGGTGCCTTTTCAGCACCGGTATCACAATTACAGCAGGGAATGTCCTTTTTCACAGATTTGATAGATTTCATCATACTTGGCTTCGATGATGGGATGAACATTTTTTGTTTGAATCTCCACTCTGCGGCGATATACAAAGTAAGGTGTAATCCAGCCCGCAAAGGCCGGAATTGCCAGCAGGACACACAGCCAATAAATCGGCGGCTGATGTGTTACCGCAAATACAGAGCCAGCCATAAACACTGTTCCGAGTATGCCGACTGCCAGAGCCCAAACAGTGGCAGCCGAGGTTCTCGACCGTTCCAATTGGTTGATTTCTTTCGCACAGGCTTCAAAATGCCGCTGCAAGCGGGTCAGTTCCGTTTTATTTATCATTTTTCTGTCCCGCTTCATTCGGAGTGTCACAAGGCCGTTCTGACTGGTTGTGACAACGTTTTCATCTGCCTCCCAGCCAAAGTTCGCATAGCAGTCCATATAAAATGATGCCTTTTCGTCGGGTACTGTGACCTCCTTGTACTCATATCCAACAAAGGGACTGTTCTTTTTCGGCTCCATTACTCCTCTTCCTCCCGAGTGAGAGATACCGGCAGTGTGACAGTAAAAACAGAACCTTTTCCAGGAATGCTTTCCACTGTAATCGTCCCGTCACACAGCTGTAAAATACGCTGAACCAGCGCGAGCCCCAGTCCGTTGCCTTCTGTGGTATG
>CALYTA010000299.1 GCA_945486175.1 uncultured Clostridia bacterium
CGTAATAGTTTTTTGCATCCAGATTTTCCTGTACATCGCGCAGTGCTTCACCGAAACGCTGGAAATGCACGATTTCACGTTCGCGCAGGAATTTGATCGGATCGCGCACATCCGGGTCATCCAGCAAACGGAGCAGGTTGTCATAGGTCAGGCGTGCCTTCTGCTCCGCTGCCATATCCTCGAACAGGTCGGCAAGTGCATCGCCGGTCGATTGCAGCGTTGCCGCGGAAAACGGCGTGCCGCCGGCAGACTGCGGATAAACACCCGTCGTATGATCGACAAAATAGGCGTCAAAGCCGCTGTTGCGGATTTCCTCCGGTGTCAGGTTGCGCGTCAGCTGGTGGACGATCGCACCGATCATCTCACAGTGTGCCAGCTCCTCCGTGCCGATATCGGTCAGAATCGCCTTGCCCTGTGCATATGGCTGCGCATAGCGCTGGTTCAGGTAGCGCATGGCTGCACCCAGCTCGCCGTCCGGGCCGCCAAGCTGTGTCAGGATCAGCTTTGCCATCGCCGGGTCAGGTTTGCTGATGCGCACCGGATAGATGAGCTTCTTGTCATAATCCCACATGCGTTACACTCCTTCCCACGGCCACGGCTCGTCGATCCAGTCCCAGCGCTTCCCGGTTCCCGCGCTGGACAGATACAGCGGCCCGAAATGCTTCTGATAGGTCTCCTCCGCCTGCTGATGCTTTTTGCACATTGCACGGAAATACTGCAATGCGGTTTCATCCTCCGGGTGTCCATCCAGATACATGCCCGCATCAATCATCGCAAATTCCCGGCGGCGCAGCTCCTGCATGGCCTGCTGCTGTTCAGTCACAGTGCACCGCCTCCTCCCCGATAAACGGCTTATCCAGATCAGCAAAGATGGTGCCGCGCGCCAATGCCACATCATCGTTGTAAATATTCTGCCAGATCTGGTCGGGCACAAAGCCCATTGCCAGCGCAAGCAGATTGTAATTCATGACAAAGCCCGGGCCGGACTGCGCATGCTGCGTCGTGACGGCGCGTTTGGCATTCATTTTTTCCTCAGCCATATGCTGCCTTCCTTTCTGAAAAAAATTGAGCCTGTCAGCTCTCGCCTTATCCTATGCGTCACGGGAAGTCCGGGTGAGAAATGGAAAAAACAGGCGGGCAGACTCCGGCACCCTATTGACAATCTGATATCATTGTGATATCATTCAAATATCAGAACAAGGGAGGGATTTCCTATGGAGGAAAAGATCCGCAGCAATCGAAAAAACGGCATGCCCGTACTGCTCCTGACTGTCGTGCTGTATGTGGCGGCAGTGATCGGCTGCATTTTCGGCGGTATTGCGCTGGACAGCGGCAGCAGCCCGGTACTGCTGGTTGTCAGCATCATCTGGCTGTGCATCGGCTGGATTCCGCTGTGCGGCCTGAAGGTGCTCAAGCCGCAGGAGGCACTGGTGCTCACGCTGTTCGGCAAATATGTCGGCACCCTGCGCGGTGAAGGCTTCTATTTTGTCAATCCATTCTGCACCAGCGTCAATCCGGCGGCAAAGACGCACCTGAACCAGAGCGGCGATGTGGATGGCGGCACGCCAAAGGGCTTTGCCTTTTCTATCAACAAGGGAGCCACACAGGCAGAAGCTGTGAGCAAAAAGATTTCCCTCAAGGTGATGACGCTCAACAACAGCCGCCAGAAAATCAACGACTGCCTGGGCAATCCGGTGGAAATCGGCATCGCTGTCATGTGGCGCGTCACTGACACCGCGAAAGCGGTATTCAACGTGGACAACTACAAGGAATACCTTTCGCTCCAGTGCGACAGCGCACTGCGCAACATTGTGCGGCTGTATCCGTATGACGTCGCGCCGAATATTGATACGACGGGCGACGGGCAGGCGGATGAAGGCAGCCTGCGCGGCTCGAGTGAGGTCGTCGCGTCGCGCATCCGCGATGAGATTCAGCAGCGCGTTGCGGACGCCGGTCTGGAGATCATCGAAGCGCGTATCACCTACCTCGCCTATGCGCCGGAAATCGCCGCTGTCATGCTCCAGCGCCAGCAGGCATCCGCCATCATCGACGCGAGAAAGATGATTGTAGACGGCGCGGTCGGCATGGTGGAGATGGCACTCGAACGGTTGAATGAAAACCAGGTTGTCGAGCTGGATGAGGAGCGCAAGGCTGCCATGGTGTCCAATTTGTTGGTCGTTCTGTGTGGAAATCATGACACACAGCCTATTGTCAACACGGGAAGTTTGTATTAAAATACTCCCATGAGCAGCAAGAAGAAACAAATCCCACTCAGACTGTCCGAAAACCTGTACAACGCCATTGCGGCGTGGGCGGAGGATGATTTCCGCTCGGTCAACGGACAGATCGAATATCTGCTGACCGAATGTGTCCGGCAGA
Organism: uncultured Clostridia bacterium; assembly: GCA_945486175.1. GTDB lineage: Bacteria > Bacillota > Clostridia > Oscillospirales > Butyricicoccaceae > Butyricicoccus_A. Next base: position 2,380 of record CALYTA010000299.1, read on the forward strand.
GAAAGAAAAACGGAAAATATGTTTCGGAGCACTTGGATGAGCCGATCGAACTGGACATCGAGTGACACCGGAACAGAACTCACTCCCCGATCCCGCAGCAGGACAGACCGGTTTGTTTGCTCTGCATGCAGACGGCCCAATACAAAGGAGCTGCTACTATGATTTTAGTCAACACCGATTACATCGCAGGCAAAGAGCTGGAAATGCTCGGACTGGTCAAGGGAAGCACCATCCAGTCGAAAAATGTCGGCA
>CALYTA010000300.1 GCA_945486175.1 uncultured Clostridia bacterium
AGATACTATAGATTCTTAGCGCCGGTTTATCAGCAGAATCATCCCCGAAACGAGGAACATGGAATGCGCCACACGGACAAGTTATGGGGCGGTTTTTCCCTGATTCAGGACGACCGCTTTTTCAAGCTGGGACAGGACAGCATGCTGCTGTCCGCATTCGCATCCCCATCGCCGCGGGCAAAGGTGCTCGATCTGGGCTGCGGCAACGGTGCGCTCGGCGTCCTGCTGTGCGCGCGCCATCCGGGTCTCGACGTGACCGGGCTGGAAATCCAGCCGGAGGTGGCGGAGCTGGCGCGGGAAAATGTTTCATTGAACCGGCTGGATGCGCGCATGCGCATTGTGTGCGGCGATCTGAAGCAGTATAAGCAGCTGTTCCCGACTGGCGCATTTGAGTATATTATCTGCAACCCGCCATACTTTTCGCAGGACAGCGGCTATGCGGCAAAAGGGAAAAACCGGCACACGGCGCGGCAGGAAACCGAATGCAGCGCGGCAGATGCCGTGCGTGCGGCGGCATATTTTGTCAAATATGGCGGCCGCGCCGCCTTTGTCTACCGGCCGGAGCGCATTTGTGAACTGGTTTTTGACATGAAACAGTGCGGATTGGAACCAAAACGCCTGCGTTTTGTGCATCAGCATGCAAAAGCGGTTCCAGCGGCTGTGCTGGTGGAGGCACGGCGCGGCAGTGCGCCGGGTGTGCAGGTGCTGCCGCCGCTGCTCGTTTGCGGCGAAGACGGCGCACAGACAGAGGAATACCGCACGATTTACCACAGGGAGGAATTTTGATATGGGCACCGGAACGCTCTATCTGGTCGGCACGCCGATCGGAAATCTCGAAGATTTGACATACCGCGCCGTGCGCATATTGAAGGAAGTGGATTTTGTCGCGGCGGAGGATACACGCGTCAGCGGAAAGCTGCTGCATTATTTGGAAATCAGCAAGCCGCTGGTCAGCTATCACGAGCACAACCGCAAACAGCGCGGGCCGGAGCTGGTACAGCGCATGCTGGCTGGCGAAACCTGTGCGCTTGTGACCGATGCGGGCATGCCTGCGGTCAGCGACCCGGGCGAAGACCTCGCCAATCTGTGCCATGAGGCGGGCATTCCGGTCATCCCGGTGCCGGGGGCATGTGCGGCGGTCTGTGCCCTCGCGCAGAGCGGTCTTCCGTCGGGGAAATGGTGCTTTGAGGGCTTTTTGCCGACGGCAGGCAAGCAGCGCCGCGAACGGCTGGAGGTCTTGAAAAAGGAGCCGCGCACCTGTATTGTCTATGAAGCGCCGCACCGCCTGCGCATGACACTGCGCGACCTTGCGGAGGCACTCGGCGAACGCCGTGTGAGCCTGGCGCGCGAGCTGACCAAGCTGCATGAGGAATGCCTGCGCATGACCCTGCCGGAGGCAGCTGCCTATTATGAAGAGCATGAGCCGCGCGGCGAATATGTCCTCGTCATCGAGGGCGCACAGGACAATCCGGAACAATGCGCTGCCGACCAGATGGCACAGGCGATCCAGCTGACAGAGGAGCTGACCGCTGCCGGACTGACCCTGCGCGACGCGGTCAAGCAGGCCGCAAAGCAGACCGGCGCGCGCAAAAACCAGCTGTATCAGACCATGTTGGCGCGCGAAAAGGGCGAATAAATACAAGAATGCATAAAAAAAGCACCCCGAAGGTTCGGAGTGCTTTTTGGTTTGTCAGAATATTGATTGCTCAGGCATCTGCCTTCCACAGGCCGTGCAGATTGCAGTAAGCGTAAGCAGAAACGACAGAATCACCGTCAGCCAGAGCAAAAACAGCCTTCGGCTCGCTGCCCGGCTGGAGGGTCTTGCGCTGGTTGCCCTGCGTGGTATGGATGGAAATCCACTCGATGAAGTGTTCCGGCAGCATCGGATGATCGACAGAGCCGACGGAAACGGTCACAGTATTGCCGTCAATGGCGATAACCGGTACATGCTTCTCCTGTGCGGCGTCAACCGAACCCGGTACGAGCTCCGTCATTTTCTGACCGCAGCACATAACCGGAACACCTTTATCTTCTACCATTGCGATCATGTTGCCGCAATGCTCACAGACAAAATAACGCTGTTCCATATGTCCTCCTTACTGTGCAGTGAAGTTGTCCTTATCCAGGCCGCAGATCGGGCAGACCCAATCAGCCGGAAGATCTTCAAATGCGGTGCCCGGAGCTACACCGTTATCCGGATCGCCCTTGGCCGGGTCATATTCGTAGCCACATACACACTTATAGATTGCCATAATCATTTTCTCCTTTCCCAAATGGGGAATGTGTTTTTCAACAACCCCAGTATATCATAAAAAAATGAAAATGAAACCCGTTTTCAGAAAAAAATTTCAGCTGGGCGGCATGACCGGGCAAAAACCGGTGCATGCTAACAGGAGCGAGGGATCTGACGGTGAAAATAAATTACAATTCGGATATTAAAAATATTATTATACTATTTTTAATCAATGTTTTGTTGATTGCCGCAGCACAGGCCTGAGTGCCGGCTGAAAAAGGACAAGAGAAAAGCCGGATGTTGGGGGCATCCGGCTTTCCCTGTACAAAACTTAAAGGGGGGTAAAAAAGAGAGATAAAAGAAAAAATCTTTTATATAGCCATTCCTGA
>CALYTA010000301.1 GCA_945486175.1 uncultured Clostridia bacterium
GAAATACGCTTGTTTGCGGAGTCATCCAGCGTGCGCTCGAACCACTGCGTTGCAGTGGTGACAGCCGGATTGAGGGTATCCACAATGACATAGCGTGCCAGCGAGCAGATACGCTCGGAGCGCATCGGATTGCGCTTGTACGGCATCGCGGACGAACCGATCTGATGTGCCTCAAACGGCTCTTCCAGCTCCTTCAGGTGCTGGAGCAGGCGCATATCGGTTGCGAACTTGCTTGCGGACTGTGCAATGCCGCCGAGTGTTGCGACAACCTGTGCGTCGATCTTTCTGGAATAGGTCTGACCGGAAACCGGAACGACACCCGGGAAACCGAAGTCATCCGCAATCATCTGCTCCATCTTGCGGATCTTTTCATGGTCGCCGTCGAACAGCTCCATGAAGCTCGCCTGTGTGCCGGTCGTGCCCTTGGAGCCCAGCATGCGCAGGTTTTCAATGCGGAACTCGATCTCATCGAGATCCATCAGCAACTCATTGATCCACAGCGTCGCGCGCTTGCCGACGGTGGTCAGCTGGGCCGGCTGGAAATGCGTGAAGCCAAGCGTCGGCATGTCCTTGTACTGCTGTGCGAAGTCGGACAGGCGGCGGATAACCGCAACGAGCTTTTTGCGGACAATCTTCAGGCCCTCACGCATCTGGATGATGTCGGTGTTGTCGCCGACATAGGCACTGGTAGCGCCCAGATGGATGATGCCGGCAGCCTTCGGTGCGACCTTGCCGAAGGTGTATACATGCGCCATAACGTCATGGCGGACTTCCTTCTCGCGCTTTCTGGCAACCTCGTAGTCAATATTGTCGATGTTTGCTTCCATCTCGTCGATCTGCTCCTGTGTAATCGGCAGACCGAGCTCCTTTTCCGCCTTGGCAAGCGAAACCCACAGGCGGCGCCAGGTGGAAAACTTCATGTCCGGAGAGAAGACATACAGCATTTCCGGGCTGGCATATCTGGAACAAAACGGGCTTTCGTATATGTTGTTGCTCATAAACAAATTCCTTTCCCGGCGCCGCAGGGACGCCGATTCCGTCACGGTACTATTCTTCTATTGTAGTATGCGGGGGGAATTTGTGTCAAGCGTTTGCGATAAATTCTTCCAGGCGGTCAATGCCCTTGTCGATCTGCTCCATCGAGGTCGCATACGACCAGCGCAGGTAATTCGGTGCTGCGAAGCTCGCGCACGGAACGGTTGCAACCAGGTTCTTTTCCAGCAGCAGCTGTGCGAAGTCGCTGTCATTCTCAATGACCTTGCCATACATGGTCTTGCCGACAAAGCTGGACATATCCATCATGACATAGAATGCACCCTGCGGCTTGATGCAGGAAACGCCCGGAACCTTATTCATGCGCTCAACCAGATGGTCGCGGCGCTTCTCAAACTCCTTGCGCATTTCCTCAACGGAGTCCTGCGGGCCTTCCAGCGCTTCCAGTGCAGCCCACTGTGCCATGGTTGCCGGAGCGCCGGTGGAATGGCTTGCATAGCTGGACATCGCCTTGGCAACCGTCGGGTTAGACAGCGTGTAGCCGACTCTCCAGCCGGTCATCGCATAGGTCTTGGACACACCATTGACAACGATGCACTGCTCCTTCATTGCCGGGGAAACCGAAGCAATGGAGGTATATTCGATTCCATCGTATACCAGCTTGTAATAGATATCATCAGCGAGGACATAAATGCCATGCTTCTCACACACAGCAGCCAGAGCCTCCAGCTCCTCCTTCGCGTAGACCATGCCGGTCGGGTTGGACGGGGAGTTGAGCATAAACATCTTGGTCTTATCGGTGATCGCTGCTTCGAGCTGCTCCGCGGTGATCTTGAAGTGTGCAGAAGCCTCTGCGCGCACCTCTACCGGAATTGCGCCTGCCATGCGGATCATTTCCGCGTAGCTCAGCCAGTACGGAGCGGCAACGACAACCTCATCACCCGGATCGCAGCAGGTCATGATCGCGAGATAGACGCTGTGCTTTGCGCCCGATGCAACAACAACCTGGCTCGGCTCATACTCCAGGCCGAGATCTTCCTTCATGCGGTTGCAGATCGCACGGCGCAGCTCCATAATGCCTGCTGCCGGAGTGTATCTGGTCTTATTCGCGCGGATTGCAGCAATGCCTGCCTCTTTGATCGTTTCCGGTGTATCGAAATCCGGCTCGCCTGCGCCGAAGCTGACGACATCAATGCCGTCTGCCTTCATCTGCTTTGCCAGCGCGCTGATAGCCAGCGTCGCGGACGGTGCGATTGCGGATGCAATTTTTGAAATCGGTTTAACCATAGTAATCGTTCATCCTTTCCGGGCGATCCTTCAATTTGGAGGAATCCGCCGACGCGGCTGCGTAACACCGCGTATCATCTATCTGTTCAATGGTATTTATTATAGATATTTTTCCCCTCTTTTTCAACCATAAACTGCCGTTTTTATACCATTTTTTAAATTTTCCATACTTTGAACAAAAATTTTCCGTTCTTCGCGCCTGCCGCGTCATTTTGCACAAACTGCAGCATGTCCTTTTGCAACTTGCATTTCATTTTTTCTCCAAACTGCGAAAAAATGAATTTTTACCCGGCAAAATTTCATTTTGTACGTGTTCGGCCCACACCTGCCCGCCGTGCGCA
>CALYTA010000302.1 GCA_945486175.1 uncultured Clostridia bacterium
TCAGGGTAGCCAGATGAGCAACAGCGGACAGATCCATAACTTCCTGCGGGTTGGTCTCACACAGCATTGCAAAACCGGTCTGGCGACATGCCATGACGTCGGAGTGGTCGCCGAAGATGTTCAGCGCATGGGTTGCAACGGTACGTGCGGAAACATGGAAAACGCAGGGCAGCAGCTCGCCGGCGATCTTGTACATGTTCGGGATCATCAGCAGCAGGCCCTGGGATGCGGTGTAGGTGGTGGTGAGTGCACCGGCTGCCAGAGAGCCGTGTACAGTACCGGAGGCACCGGCCTCGGACTCCATCTCGACAACCTTAACGGTGGTGCCAAAGATGTTCTTTCTGCCGGCAGCAGCCCACTGGTCAACGTTGTCGGCCATCGGGCTGGACGGGGTGATCGGATAGATACCGGCTACTTCAGTAAACGCATAGGATACATGAGCAGCGGCGGTATTGCCGTCCATGGATTTCATTTTTCTTGCCATGATTCAATAGTTCCTCCTATATTTTTTTTCTGCGAAACCGTGATGCGATCCTTGCCCGAAACCGCAGACGGTTGCTTTCGCTTCGGGACAATCAGGAGTGGGCTGACTGTGGCGAAACAGAAGGGGTCAGAGAGGGGAGTTGCCGTTTGCAACGCCCTTCAACCTTGTCTATTTTAACAAAAAAAAATTCGGCTGTAAACAGAAAACCGAAAGAATTTACGCAAATGACACAAAAAAACTTGGAAAAACTCAGAAAATATCATTCATTGTGCTGTGTTGGTAATATTATGATAAATTTCAACCAAATCCAGGAAATCGGCGTGGGCAATGATTGCCAATGCGGCAGGAATACGGTAAAATGGATACAAATTATATCGAAAAATCGGACGGGAAAGGGAGCGGCGGAAATGATTGCGACAGCATTTTCTGCGGGGATTTATGGCATAGAAGGATATTTGGTGACAGTGGAGTGCGGCATTGCCAACGGGCTTCCGGCGTTTGATATTGTCGGGCTTCCGGGCGCTGCCGTGCGCGAGGCAAAGGAGCGTGTGACGACGGCGGCGCGCAGCATGGGGCTTGCCGTTCCGCCCTGCCGCAAGACGGTCAATCTTGCGCCTGCGGACCGCAAAAAAGAAGGCGCGGTATATGACCTGCCGGTGTTCCTCGGGCTGATGGCGGCCTTGGGGCAGACCGGGCCGCTGCCGGAGGATTGCGTGTTCATCGGGGAGATGAGCCTGAGCGGTGCGCTGCGCCCGGTGCGGGGTGCGCTTTCGATGGCGATGGCGGTGCGCGATTCCGGAAAAACCTGCCTGTTTGTGCCGGAGGAAAACGCGGAGGAAGCAGCGCTTGCGGGCGGACTGACCATCTATGCGGCGAAGCATGCACAGGAAATTCTGGATCACCTGTCCGGCAAAAAGCGCATGCAGGCATATACGGGAAGACCGGAAAAACCGTCGGAGCTGTTGGGAAGCCCGGATTTCTGCGATGTCATGGGACAGGAAAACGTCAAGCGCGCGATGGAAATTGCCGCGGCAGGCGGGCACAACATGCTGTTGTGCGGCACGCCCGGTTCGGGTAAAAGCATGATGGCAAAGCGCATCGGAACCATCCTGCCGCCGATGACACCGGAGGAGAAACTGGATGTCGTGCGCATTTATTCCGTCATCGGCGAAGGGGCTGAGGCAGCGCGCAGTGACCTGCGCCCCATCCGGTCGCCGCACCACACGACGAGTGCGGCGGGCATTGCAGGCGGCGGCACGGGTATTCCCGTTCCGGGTGAGCTGAGCCTCGCGCACAACGGCGTGCTGTTTCTCGACGAGCTGCCGGAGTTCCGAAAGGACGCGCTGGAGGTACTGCGCCAGCCATTGGAGGACGGAACGGTTTCCATTGTCCGCACTGCGGGACGCGTGACCTATCCGGCAAAATTTATGCTGATTTGCGCGATGAACCCGTGCAAATGCGGCTGGTATGGGCACCCATCCGGGCGCTGCCGCTGTACGCCGTATGAGGTGCGCGAATACCGCAAAAAAATATCCGGCCCGTTGCTCGACCGCATCGACATTCAAATGGATGTGCGACCGGTTCCGCTCAGGGATTTGTCTGAGCGCAAGCCTGCGGAGCATTCGGCAGAGATCCGTGCGCGTGTTGTCGCGGCGCGGGAGCGCCAGCTGGAGCGCTATCGGGGCACAGGTGTCACGTGCAATGCGGACATGCGCCCGGCACAGCTCGCAGAATTTTGCAGGCCGGATGAAGCCGGACAAAAGCTGATGGATTCGGCATTTGAACGGCTCGGCATGACGGCGCGCAGCTATGACCGCGTGCTGCGGCTGGCGCGCACAATTGCTGACCTCGCGGGGGAGGAACGCATTTCTGCCGCGCATATCGCGGAGGCGATTCAGTATCGATTCCGGTGAATGATGCCTGGCAGGAAATTGAATATAAAAATTTTTTGTGAAAGGAATAAGGTTGAAACAAAGTAATATCAAAAGCAATCCCAAGAAGGGTGCACAAACTTAAGCCCCCTAAAAAGCGGGCTTTTCAAAGAGGCAAGGAAGCTGTATAATTCAAGTGACGCTGGGCGTCACGAGATAGCCTTGTCTTTGTAAAATGAAGATGGCCTCCTCC
>CALYTA010000303.1 GCA_945486175.1 uncultured Clostridia bacterium
ATCACAGTCGGTCAGGATCTCGCTGACAAAGATGAAATTGCCGGAGGTTTCGCCCTTGTTCCACAGCTTCTGACGGCTGCGAGAGAAAAACCATGCGGTGCCCGTGTCCATCGTATTCTGAAGCGCCTGTTTGTTGGCATAGCCCAGCATCAGCACTTCATTGGTGCGCTCATCCTGACAGATGACCGGGATCAGCTCACTTTTCTGAAAAAATTTATCGAGATTCATATGTATCTTCCTCACAGTCTGACCGGGATGTTTTTCCCGTGCAGATATTCCTTGACCTGCGGCACGGTCAGCTCGCCATAGTGGAACAGCGATGCGGCAAGCGCAGCATCTGCACCGGTCTGCTCGAATACATCGGAGAAATGCTCCAACGTGCCGCAGCCGCCGGAAGCGATGACCGGAATGCCGACCGAATCCGCGACCATTTTGGTCAGGTTCAGCTCAAAGCCGGACTTTGTGCCGTCCTTGTCCATCGAGGTGAGCAGGATCTCACCCGCGCCCAGCTCATACACTTCCTTTGCCCATGCGACCGCGTCCAGGCCGACCGGCTTGCGTCCGCCTGCGACATACACTTCATAGCCGCTCGGGCATTTTTCCAGATCGTCACAGCTGCGCGCGTCAATCGCAACGACAACGCACTGGCTGCCGAACTTCTTCGCCGCGTCCGCAATCAGCTGCTTGTTTTGGACCGCTGCGGAATTGACGGAAATCTTGTCCGCACCCGCGCGCAGCAGCTCCTTGAAGTCATCGCTTGTGCGGATGCCGCCGCCGACCGTCAGCGGGACAAAAACCTGCTGTGCCGTGCGGCGCACGACATCGACAATCGTATGGCGCTTTTCATACGTCGCGGTGATGTCCAGAAAGACCACTTCATCCGCGCCCTGCTGGGAATAAAACTTCGCCAGCTCCACCGGGTCGCCCGCGTCGCGCAGGTTGACAAAATTGATACCCTTGACGACGCGGCCGTCGTTGACGTCGAGGCAGGGAATGATTCGTTTTGCCAGCATATTCTTACGCCTCCCCTGCCACTTCGATGGCCTTCTTTACATCGAGCTGTCCGGTATAAACCGCCTTGCCCGCAATGGCTTCTTCAATGCCCATATCGCGCAGCCTTGCGATGTCCTCCAGCGTCGAAACACCGCCGGAAGCGACAATGCCGCAGGAAACCGCATCGCGCAGTGCCTGAAGCTGTGCGAAATTCGGGCCGGACAGCATGCCGTCCTTGTCGATATCGGTGAAAATAATCGTCTTTACGCCGTAGGACTCCATCAGCTTTGCAAACTCAATGTAATCCGTGCCGCTGTCCTTGATCCAGCCCTCGGTGCGGACGGTGCCGCCAAGTGCGTCGATGCCGACAGCGATTTTGTCGCCATACTTCTCGCATGCTTCCTTGACAAACAGCGGATTTTTGACGGCTGCCGAGCCGATGATGACGCGCTTGACGCCGAGGTCGAGCACGCGCGCGACATCGTCCATGCAGCGGATGCCGCCGCCCAGCTCAACCGATGCGCCTGTTTCCTCGATGACACGGCGTACAACCGGGTAATTCGGATGCGTGCCGTCCTTTGCGCCGTCCAGATCAACCATATGGATCAATTCCGCGCCTGCCGCCAGAAACGACTTCGCGGTTTCCACTGCGTCCTCCGCAACCTTGTGCGCAGTCGCGTAATCGCCCTTGACCAGACGCACGCACATCTGGTCGTGCAGGTCGATTGCAGGTAAAATTCTCATTCTGCCCCTCCTACCATGTTTCCGAAGTTGCGCAGGATGGTCATGCCGACCTCGCCGCTTTTTTCCGGGTGGAACTGGCTGCCGTACAGCTGTCCGCGCCCGACCAGTGCCGTGACGCTGTCATTGTAATCACAGGTTGCAATCAGGTCGCTGCGCTCCGCCGGGCACATTTTGAATGTATGTACGAAATAAACGTATGAGCCTTCCGGCACACCCGCCAGCAGCGGGTCATTTTTATGATATTCCAGACTGTTCCAGCCGATCTGCGGCAGCTTGAGGTCGGTTTCAATGCGCTGGACGCGTCCCGGCAGCAGGCCGAGGCCTTTTGTCAGGTGCATCTCATCGCTCTCCTCAAACAGCATCTGCGCGCCGAGGCAGATGCCCAGGAACGGGCGTGTCTTTGCCGCATGAATCAGCGACTGTGTCAGTCCGGATTCCGCCAGCGCCTGCATGGCGTCCGGAAACGCACCGACGCCGGGCAGGATGATGCCGGACGCCTGTTCCATCAGATCGGGGTTGGTGACAATCTTATTTTCCAGCCCGAGGAAATCCAGCGCCTTGGATACGCTCATCAGATTTCCTGCGCCGTAATCTACAATTCCTATGTAGCCCATCGTCGATACTCCTTTGACTGCGGGATGCGGTTCAGCCCTGCATGCCCGCACAGATATCCTTCAATTCCTCCAGCAGCTGTGCGTTTTCCACTGCGCTGCCGGTTGTGATGCGCAGCATCTCATATTTCGGGAAGCAGCGCACACAGATGCTGCGGTTTTTCAGCTCTTCAAAAATTTCACTGCACTTTGGGGTGCGCAGCACGACAAAGTTGGTGTGCGTCGGCAAAACAGTGAACACGCCGCAGTCC
>CALYTA010000304.1 GCA_945486175.1 uncultured Clostridia bacterium
GAAAGAACTGCTGGGTGCCCGCGAGTCGCTGAATGCAACCAATGCAAAGATTGCGGATGCGGAAGCCCGTTTACAGGAGCTGGAGGAAAAGCTGACGGAGGCGCAGGAGGAACTGCGCGCCCGCGAGGAGACAATTGCCAGAAAGGACGACATTGTCATCGCCATTCACAAGCAAGTGACACAGGAGCGCGAGGCAATTGTGGCGGAGTATGCCGACCGTGAGGCAGAAGCTGCGGAGGAACTGGAGCAGACGGAAGCGAAGCTCAAAAAGGCCAAGACCTATTTTGAGGACTGCGAACGGCAGGTTTACTGCATGGCGAACCTTTACAAGGCGATGCGCGCCGCGGTTACCAGGTACAGCACGACCGGCTTCCCGGATGATCTGGATATCACGCCGGAGGAGATGGAGGAAATCCGCCTTACGGAGGAATCCGTCGGTCTGAAGATGCATTCCTACAAGATGGAAGACCTGCATAAGATGCATGAAGCGAACAACAAGCTGCTGGAGCAGCTGCTGACGCGTTATGAGACACGCCTGATTGTTCCGGCTGACCGCGTGGTATTCCAGCTGATGACGCTGGGCATCCGTGCCGAGCTGCAGCAGATCATCAACGAGATGGAATATGGTGAACTGAACCGCGCACAGGTCAAGCTGCATCTGGCGGTCGGCAAATACATGAAGATCATCTCGTTTGCAAAGTTGGACGCGGCGGAGGAACTGGATGCATATTCCTCTGAGCTGGAGGTACTGCTCAAGGAGACACTGCGTCTCGAGCATGCCTATTGCGAACGGCGCACAGACTTCGAGCGCCATCAGAAGCTGTTCGGCACGGAAGACGGGGAGGAAGCATCCGAACCCGATCAGGAACAGCCGGACGACGCGCAGTAAAAGCGCGCGTCTGTGTGCAAATCAGCCTGAACCCTGCAAACAGCGGGCTCTTCGGTCAGACGGTCGGAGAGCTCCTTTCTTTTGGAATGGACAAACTAATTTTTGATGAGGTACCTATATGAAGCTCTCTCGAAAGCTCAAACGAATACTCCCGCGCGTGCAGAAGCCGGCGCGCTATGTCGGCGGTGAATGGGGCTCTGTCGTTAAGGACAGGGACAGCGTCGACCTTCGCTTTGGCATGTGCTTTCCCGACACCTATGAAGTCGGCATGTCGCACCTGGGCAGCCGCATTCTCTATGGCCTTTTGAATGCACAGGACGGCGTGTGGTGTGAGCGCGTGTTTGCACCGTGGATTGACATGGAGGATGAGATGCGTGCGGCGGGCATCCCGCTGTATGGCCTGGAAAGCGGCGACAGCATTGCGGAGCTGGATATTCTCGGCTTTACGCTGCAATATGAGCTGTCGTTTACGAATATCCTGAATATGCTCGACCTCGGCGGCATTCCGGTGTATGCCAGCGAGCGAAAGGGCCTGAAAAATCTGGTCGTCTGCGGCGGCCCGTGTGCCTATAATCCGGAGCCGCTTGCGCCGTTTGTCGATGCCTTCCAGATCGGTGACGGCGAAGAGGTCATGATCGAATTTACCGACCTGTACCGCCAGGCGAAGCGCGAGGGCTGGAGTAAAGACGAATTTCTGCGCCGCGCCTGCCACATCGAAGGTGTTTATGTCCCGTCGCTGTACGACGTCAGCTATAACGATGACGGCACTGTGAAGGCGGTCACGCCGAAGGACGGCGCGCCGGCGTTTGTACAGAAGCGCATTGTGCGCGATCTGGACAGCATGTATTACCCGGAATATTTTGTCGTGCCGTCGACGGATATCGTGTTTGACCGCGCGATGGTCGAGCTGTTCCGCGGCTGCCCGCGCGGCTGCCGCTTCTGCCAGGCAGGCCATACCTACCGCCCACTGCGCAAAAAGAGTGCGGAAACGCTGCTTCGGCAGGCAGAAGCTGTGCTGGAGCACTCGGGCTATGAGGAGATTTCGCTCTCGTCGCTGTCGACGAGTGATTATTCCGAGCTGCCGGAACTGGCGGACAAGCTGCTCGATTTCTGCGAGGCGCGCCGCGTCAGCCTGTCGCTGCCATCCCTGCGCGCTGATTCGTTCAGCCTTGAGCTGATGGAGCGCGTGCAGAAGGTGCGCAAGAGCGGCCTGACCTTCGCGCCGGAGGCGGGAAGCCAGCGCCTGCGCGACGTCATCAACAAAAACCTGACGGCAGACGATCTGCTCAACGCGTGCACCTATGCCTTCAAGGGCGGCTGGAACAATGTCAAGCTGTACTTTATGATGGGTCTGCCGACCGAGACCAACGAGGACTTCGACGAAATGGCACAGCTGTGCCGCGACATCGCGTACTGCTGGAAGTGCAATACGCCGAACAAGGCGCGCGGTGTGCGCATCACAGCGTCCGCGTCCTGCTTTGTGCCCAAGCCGCAGACCCCATTCCAGTGGGATGCGCAGGTGACGAAGGAAGAGCTGGATGAAAAAACCGCCTATCTGCGCGTCGTCATGAAGACAAAGAATGTCACATTCCGCTGGCACGATTCGGACACCAGCTATCTGGAGGCCGTATTCGCGCGCGGCGACCGCCGCACGGCGGATGCACTGTATACCGCATGGAAATCCGGCTGCAAAATGGACG
>CALYTA010000305.1 GCA_945486175.1 uncultured Clostridia bacterium
GCATGCCGAAAATCTGTGTTCCGATTGTTGCGCGCACCATGCGTGAAATTTTTTCTCAGGCACGTGCCACAAATAACAAGACATTTGATGTTGTAGAATGGCGCCTCGACTGGTTCGAAGCGTTTGATGATCCGGATATGGTTCGCCGTGCTGCGCGCGTACTGCGCGGTATTCTCGGCGAAAAGCCGATTCTGTTCACGTTCCGCACGAAAAAGGAAGGCGGCGAGGCGGATATCGACCCCGCGTATTACATCGAATTAAACCGTATCGTTGCAACCGAGCATCTGGTCGATATGATCGATGTTGAGGTGTTCGCAGGCGATGATGTTGTGCGCCAGATTATTGCGGATGCCCATGCAGTCAATGTCCCGGTTGTTGTATCCAGCCACGATTTTGAAAAGACCCCGCCGCACGATGAGATGGTCTCCCGTCTGCGCCGTGCAGAGGAGCTCGGTGGTGATATCCTCAAGACCGCTGTCATGCCGCAGAGCAGCCGCGATGTGCTTGACCTGCTGAGCGCAACGGAAGAAGTTTCCCGTACCAGTGAACGCCCTGTTGTCACGATGGCAATGGGCGAGCTGGGCATCATCAGCCGCCTGAGCGGTGAACTCTTCGGCAGTGCAATGACCTTCGGCACAGTCGGCTATGCATCCGCTCCCGGACAGATCGGCATTGAGCCGCTGCGGGAAGTGCTGGAGATTCTGCACCACAAGTAAAACAGAACAAACATGAAGACAAAAAGCTGCGGGGCACCGGTTGTGTCCCGCAGCTTTTTCATTCTGTTTATCTGTCGGTATAACCCTTGAGCATGACAGCCGCTTCTGCGCGCGTTGTCAGTCCCTTCGGCTCCAGATAATTGGTGCCATTCTTCGGCTTGCCGTTGATGAGTCCGTTCTGGTTGGCCCAAAGCATTGCATCCCGGGCCCAGCCGTCGATTTTCCCTTCATCCGGGAACTGGCTGAGCGAACCGGTAACTGCCGGCTTGCCCTCATAGCTGTACAGGAACTGTGCAAATTCCTGCCGTGTCACCTTTCCGTCCGGGTCAAACTTCCCTGCGCCCTTGCCCGAGGCATAGCCATTCTGATATGCCCACCGGACTGCATCATAATACCAGGCACCCGACCTGACATCAGTAAATGGCGCAGAACCGGAAACCTGCGGTGTACCCGCGAGCTTGTACAGAATCTGCACGACCATTGCACGGGTCATCCGCGTATTCGGTTCAAAGTTGATGCCCGTGCCCGCCATCAGGCCGTTGTCATAGCAATAATTGACATACGGGGTAAACCAGTCTTTTTGATTGACATCGAAGAAAATGTCGATTGCTGTCAGGTCAGTCACCGGCGTATACATATGCTCATACGAATAGTGTACAGTTCCATCGCCCAAATAGCAGATTTTTTTGACAGCATTTCCATTGCTGTCATACTTCCAGAGCGTGTAATTTTCAACTTCTCCGGAGCTGCTCAGTTCCGTCCACCGAATCAGCCTGCTCTCGTCGTCAAACTCATATTCATTCGACCAGGTTACTCTATCGCCGTGATGCTTTTCGTAGCGGATTTCATTGCCGTTTTTATCGTACACATGCTCATCCCATGTATCTGTCGGTGTGCCATCCTCGTTGCAGTACATGACAACGGTTTCCTGCCCTGCCTCATTAAAGGCATAATGAATCAGGCTATGAAATTCGCCCTCATAGGTCTTCGTCTCCCACACGGAGCCGTCTGTATCGTAAAGGAACACACTGCGGTAGTCTTCTGTCCCCTTCCAATAACGCACCTGCTCTGTCAGTCTGTCACTGCTGTCATAGCTGTATTCGGTCAATTCAAAAACCTCGCCGCTTTCGTTGTAGTAGATATGTCTGAGCAGGTTGTCCCGGCTGTCATATTCATATTCTTCCCACTTAAAAAGGGCGTCGCTGCTCCATACCTTCTCTTCCAGCAGATTGCCGCGGCTGTCGTAACGCCATGTCCGGGTTTCCTTCATCGTTCCATCCGGCTCATATTGTACCTGTTCTGCCAGATTTCCGTATGCATCATATGCATAATCCGTATAGTAATACATACTGCCGTCAATATCATAGAACGTCCGGCGGAGCAGATGGCCGTCCGGATCATATTTATAGACCCAGTATGCATCTGCTTCTCCATTTTCATCATATGTCATAGAGCCTGTGCAGGCATACTCCGGATTTCCCGCAGGCTCTGCTGCGGCAATGTGCCCCTGTGTCTGAGCAGATGCCGTGTCCGGTTCCTGTACAGCCAAAACAGGTGTGATGGCCATACAGAGCGCCAGCAGCAAACCGACTGCTCTTTTTGTCATAAACAACCCAACCTTTCTTTCAGTTCTGTACTTAAAATTATATCATATATTTCTTGTTATACAAGGGAACTGTCCAGCATTTTCCAACAAAAAAGCTCCGGCAGACCACTCCCGGTCCGCCGAAGCCTGATATCATACCGTTTTGCGATTATTTCTTTGCAATATAAACCGTGCGGTCCGGCAGAACCCCGTCTTCATCCGCCTGATCCTCGCTGTACACGGTTTCGCAGTCGCTGTCAGCATACGCCTCATA
>CALYTA010000306.1 GCA_945486175.1 uncultured Clostridia bacterium
CGACAAAAAATTCAAGGAGATTAAGAACCTCGCCCCGGCCTATTTCACGGCGCTGGGCACACAATCCTCTGCTTCGACCATCCCGGTCAATCTGGACTGCACAAAGAAAAACGGCGTGCGCAATTATATCGCGGATTTTGTCATTCCACTGTGTGCTACCATCCACCTCGCAGGCGATACCATCTGCCTTGTGCTCGGGTCAATGGGCATCATGTTGGCAAACGGTATCACGCCCACCCTGTCCATGTTTGTCCCGTTTATCCTGATGCTCGGTATCACGATGGTCGCAGCTCCCGGTGTTCCGGGCGGCGGTGTCATGGCAGCGCTCGGACTGATCACCTCCATGCTCGGCTTTACGGAACCGATGCAGCAGCTGATTATCTCGCTGCATTTCTCACAGGACAGCTTCGGCACGGCATGCAACATCTCCGGCGACCAGGCGATTGCCTATATTGTCGACCACTTTGACCGCCGCGCGGAGCGGAAATAAATTCCCCCAGATACAAAAACAGGCGTATCCTTCACGGATACGCCTGTTCGTTTTTTCTTATCCGATGGAACGTTCATACCTTCCCCATCTGCCGGAACCGCCCAGTGCCGCGAGCAGCGCAAGCATGGAAAATGCAACCCAAACCCAGATGGCGGATGTCCAGCCAAAGCTGTCCGCAACCGCGCCGATGCCGAAGCTGGACAGTGCCGAGCCGACATAGGCCGCACAGTTCAGGATGCCGGTGACTGAGGATGCACGCCCGATTGCACCGAAATGAATCGGCATGAGATTGACCAGCATGATGTTTGCGCCGACCATACAGGTGCTTGCAACCGTCAGCAGAACCAGCGATGCCACTGCACTGCTGTCACAGACAAAGCCGAGCAGCGACAGCGCCACAATCGTCACAGCAAAGAATCCCGCCGAGCCTTTCAGCTCGTTTTTGATGTGGTTTTTCGCAATTGCCTTGGTGATGAATACACCGGAAATATTGACGAGCGGAAGAATGATATCCAGCGCGACCGAAGCGGAGGTGCCGAAATGGAAATTATCTGTCATCAGCGACGGCAGCCAGGTCTGAATGCCATCGCGCAGCATGCCATGCGTCATCGAAGTGACGGCTGCCATCATGACGCCGGAAACAATCATCAGATGCATCAGTCCGCCCTTTTGTCTGCTGTTCTCCTGATGGTGCAGTTCAATGGTCTCAATTTCACCCTGCTCTGCAATCGTGCGCTCAAACCAGCTCATGCGCACAAACCAGTATGCTGCCGCTGCCACCATAACGACACCGGAAATCAGGAACACACTGCGCCAGCCCAATACGGAAAGCATGACAGACGCGAGCAGATAGGTCAGCACCGTTGCCAGCGGATAGGTCGCTGCCGCATTGCTGCATGCGCGCTTGCGCTGGTCAGGCGGAAGCTGCTCCGCAAAAATGCGTGCAACCGGAGACCAGATGAGCGACTGGAACACACCGTTGAGCGACCACAGCGCGACCATGATGCCATAGCTTCCGGACAGGCCCATGCCCAGATTGATGACAGCGGAACCGAGCACACCGGTAAATACCAGCTTTTTCGGGCTGATATGGTCACCGATCAGACCGCTGAAAATCTGGCACACGCCATATACAATAAACAATGCCGTACCGACAAGCCCCGCCTGTGTTTTGTCCATACTGCCGGATGCAATCAGATCAACCATGACGGCCGAATAGCTGAGGCGTCCGAACAGCCCGATGATGTACGTCGCAGCGCACAGCAGGAACAATCTCTGTGACAGTGCATGCGGACAGACGCGGCGCTTGATAACCTGTGTCATAATTCATTTCCCTCGTTTTCCCGTAATCTGTAAAACCTCACCCAGTATATTCTTTTGCAACCAAATAATCAATCCGCATTGATACCATGTTTCTATTTTTTCGGGTGGCTTTTATATGCAAAATGCCCACCCTCTTCCATACGGAAAAGGGTGGGCAAACAGTGCTGTTTACAGATTCTTGCGGTTCTCAGTACACCAGATTGTCCGGATTCAGGCCAGACCAGCCGCAATCGGTGAGTGCACTGATGCGTGCCATGTCCTCCGGCTCCAGCTCGAAGTCAAAGATCCTGCTGTTTTCCGCAATGCGTGACGGCGTGACGGATTTCGGCAGCGGGATGACACCGCGCTGTACATGCCAGCGCAGAACGATCTGCGCGACGGTGCGTTCATATTTCGCCGCCAGCTCCTGTACCTCCGGGACAGAGAAAATACGTCCGGTTGCCATCGGGCTCCAGCCCTCCACGACCATGTCGTGCTCCCGGCAGTAGGCAAGCATATCATCCTGTGCCATGCCCGGATGGATTTCAATCTGGTCGACCATCGGCTTAATTTCGCAGTTGTTAAACAGGTTTTCCAGATGGCGCGGACGGAAGTTGCTGACACCGATCGCCTTGATGCGGCCATCCTTGTACAGCTTCTCAAATGCGCGCCAGGTCTCGATGTTCATCTCTTCCCAGTTGTCAAAATACTTGCGGTCATGCGGCCAGTGGATCAGATACAGATCGAGGTAATCGGTCTGCAGC
>CALYTA010000307.1 GCA_945486175.1 uncultured Clostridia bacterium
ACTTATTAGCTAACCAGATTTCGGCATAAAAATCAATGGTATTTTTCACTATTTTTTGTCAAAAAAGCACCATATTATTTTCAACAGGAACGGAGTGGCTATACCCGCACATGAAAACAGCCTCCCACCGCCATTGCTGCAAAGCAGCTGCGGGTCGAGGCTGGCCCTGTCATCTGACCGTGCCGGTCAGATAAACCGGTTCTGCTGGGAATCATAGGTATAATTGACGGCGTCCAGCTTGCGCACGAGCGCCTCGCGGTCAATGTTCAGATCACTGCAAAGCATGTCCAGTGATGAATAGGAATCGCGCAGCTTGGTGTTGACATAGCTCAGCAGCATAATCGGATCCTGTGGCAGCATAGAAAAAACCTCCTGTATTCGTCGTCTGTTTTCCCCGTTATTTTACATCAAAATGTGAGTGGGCGCAACCATATACATGTAAAAAGAGAGGGGCTGCTGTGCAGCCCCTCTTCCTTCTATTCCGTCAGGTGACCTGATTTGTCACAACTCAGCGATTGCGGTTGCGATTGTAGTTGATCAGGCAGCCTGCCTTGACGATCTTCTTTTCATCCGGCGTCATATCTGCGATGTACAGGGAGATTTCCTTCACCTGCTCACCGAGAACATATGCCTTGATATCCTGCATGTCGCCGTCCAGAGCGACCTTGACATTCGGGATATAGATGTAATCGCCGATCTCAAACTCCGGCTCATCCTTCATCTGGAACGGGAGCATGCCCCAGTTCATGACGTTGGAACGATAGCGCTTGGTCGCATACTCGCGGCAGATGTTTGCCAGACCGCCGATGACGCGCTGGCAGGAAGCTGCCTGCTCACGCGCAGAGCCGTCGCCCGGCTTGACGCAGTAAATCATGCTGCCGATTTCGGTGTCTGCCGGAACCATGTCCGGATCGATGGTCTTGATCTGTGCATAGACCTTTTCCAGTTCCGGCTCGAGGTCGACCGGATTCTTGCCTGCGGCACGTGCCTTCTCCAGCTTGTCAACCTCCTTGGAGCGTCCGACATACTGCGGGTCGCGGCGGGACAGGGTAAACTCTGCCAGACCCAGCGGGTTGGAGCGGTAGGAAGATGTCTCGCCGGACGGAATCAGCTCATCAGTCGTAGTGACGTCGTCCATGATCTTGGTACATACCTTGAGCAGGATGTTGTCGGTCAGTGCGCTCATCTGCGGCCAGTCCTTGATATTCGGGCCGTAAACCAGTTCCGCACCCTCAACCGGTGCATTGTAACCCTGATAGACACGGGAACGGTAAGCCGAATCGTCGTACTCGTATTCCGGTACAACATAATCGTCGACAACTGCGGTTGCCGGCGTCAGAATGCCGCCATTTGCCGCGGTTGCCGCGATGGAACGCGCGTCCATCAGTGCGACAGAGGACATCTGGCCGCTGCCCGGCTTGGAGCCTTCGCGGTTCGGGAAGTTTCTCGTTGTATGGCGGATGCTCAGGCCGTTGTTTGCCGGGGTATCGCCTGCGCCGAAGCACGGGCCGCAGAATGCCGTCTTGAGAACAGCGCCTGCTGCCATCAGGTCGGAAACCGCACCCTTCTTGACGAGGTCCATGTAAACCGGCATGGAAGACGGATAGACAGACAGAGCAAACTCATCCGCACCGCACTGTGCGCCGCGCAGGATGTGTGCCGCTTCCATGACGTTGGTGTAGCCGCCGCCTGCGCAACCGGCAATGATGCCCTGCTGTACCTGCAGCTTGCCGTTGACAATCTTGTCGGTCAGCGTGAACTTGATGTCGGAATTGCCGCCAATCAGGCGCTCCGCATCCTTCTCCACTGCGCGCAGGATATCGCCGAGGTTTGCATTCAGCTCATCAATCTCATAGGTGTTGCTCGGATGGAACGGCAGTGCGATCATCGGCTTAACCGTGCTCAGATCGACGTAGACCATGCCGTCATAGTACGCGACATCAGCCGGGTCCAGCTTCTTGTAGTCATCGCCGCGGCCGTGCATCGTCAGATATGCCTTGGTGTCATCATCCGTGCACCAGATGGAGGACAGGCAGGTGGTCTCGGTCGTCATGACATCGACGCCGTTGCGGAAATCGGTGGTCATCGAAGCGATGCCAGGGCCGACAAATTCCATGACCTTGTTCTTGACATAGCCGCACTTGAAGACTGCGCCGATAATTGCCAGCGCGATATCCTGCGGGCCGACACCCGGCTGCGGCTTGCCGTCCAGATAAATACCGACAACGCCCGGATAGCCGACATCATAGGTATCGCACAGCAGCTGCTTGACCAGCTCGCCGCCGCCTTCACCGATTGCCATTGTGCCCAGTGCGCCGTAACGGGTATGGCTGTCCGAGCCGAGGATCATCTTGCCGCAGCCCGCCATTTTTTCGCGCATGTACTGGTGAATGACAGCCAGATGCGGCGGAACATAGATGCCGCCGTACTTCTTTGCGGCAGACAGGCCGAATACATGGTCATCCTCGTTGATGGTGCCGCCGACCGCACACAGCGAGTTGTGGCAGTTGGTCAGGACATACGGGATCGGGAATTTCTCCATGCCGGATGC
>CALYTA010000308.1 GCA_945486175.1 uncultured Clostridia bacterium
ATTGCACGCGGTAATCCGCTGCATGCAGACGTTTGCCCATATACATCCCTCCCACCAGATGTTATATGCAAATAACCGTTGCGTTTTGCCGCAAAACCGCTTACAATAACTACGAAAGGAAGGAATCCCCTATGAGAAACACCACACTGTGCTATATTGAGCAGGGCGGCAGCTATCTGATGCTGCACCGCACCAAAAAAGAAAATGACCAGAGCCATGACAAATGGCTGGGCATCGGCGGTAAATTTGAAGACAAGGAAAGTCCTGAGGAATGTATCCTGCGCGAAACGCGCGAGGAAA
Organism: uncultured Clostridia bacterium; assembly: GCA_945486175.1. Lineage (GTDB taxonomy): Bacteria > Bacillota > Clostridia > Oscillospirales > Butyricicoccaceae > Butyricicoccus_A. The sequence continues at coordinate 301 of CALYTA010000308.1, forward strand.
CCGGCCTGACCCTGACCAGCTATCGCTATCGCGGCATCGTCACCTTTGTCTCGGATATCTGGGAGACCGAATATATGCACCTGTTTACGGCAGACGGCTTCACGGGCACACTGACCGACTGCGACGAGGGTGACTGCCAGTGGATTTCCCGCGAAACGCTGCTGTCACTGCCTATGTGGGAAGGCGACCGCATCTTCCTGAATCTGCTGTTTGACCCGGAGCAGCCGTTTTTTTCGCTCAAGCTGGAATATCAGGGCGATACGCTGGTATATGCCGCAAAGGACGGCGTGCCGCTCCCGCTGGACTGATTTTGTTCCGATTGCTATGGCACAAGGCTCAACCACTGCCTCCGGCTTGTTCGCGCGCTCGATTGTCTGTGCATTGGGGCAGCCTCCCTGCGACGAGAAAATGCGCGCAGAGCCTTCGCTACCGTACAGAATCGCGCGTTTGTCGTAATAGGCGAGACCGCACAGATCCTGTGTACAACCGCAGCCTGTGCTGACCTCTGTGAAGACCTTGTAAAAATAGCGTACATCTACGCTGAAAAATCCCCGGTTGAAATCCACCGGCTGTACATCAATGTCCACCCACAGCAGCTCCGCACGGCGCGGCTTGATGCTCGTCGAGCGCTCCAGCAGCTCCTGTGAGCAGCGCGTCAGATATACGCGCAGGTCGCGGATACATTCCTTGGAACGGCAGGCATCAAAGATTTTTTTGGTGTGGGTGCACACAGCTTCCCGGATCTGAGCGTCGCTGCACACTGGACCAGGTGTTACTCGTTCACTCATAATTTCTCCCTCCATGTCGGTATTCTGGACTATACTATGCCGCACGGAGAAAAAGGTGATTTCACATTATAACTGCTGTCAAGGAGGCTGATTTTTATCACTGCACAAGACTATCAGGCCTGGACACAGCCGCTGCGATGCAGGCCACGCCTGCTGCGCGCCATGCTGCTGCTCAACCGCATTCTGCCGCTGCTGCTCTATGCCCTGTATCCGATCCTGCTTCTCTGTTTATTTTTTCAGCAGGATGACCGTTTCCTGCGCGTGCTGCTCACGCCGGGCATATCTTTTGTCCTGCTTTCGGTCTTTCGCGACCGGTTCAACGCGCCGCGTCCTTATGAAGCGCTGGACATTGACCCACTGATTCACAAAAACACCAAAGGGCATTCGTTTCCCAGCCGCCATGTGTTTTCCGTGTCAGTTATCGCCTGCGCGTTCTGGTATGTCTGTCCGCCCGCCGGGATTGTTCTGATGCTCTGCGCTGTGCTGACCGCTGTCATCCGCGTGCTCGGCGGCGTACACTTCCCGCGTGATGTACTGGCAGGCCTTGCCATCGGCATCCTCTCCGGCATCATTGGCTTTGTCCCGCTGTAAAGGAAGGAGTTCTTATGTCTGTCTATGTCATGTCCGATCTGCACGGCGACTGGGCACATTTCAAACTCATGCTGCTCAAAATCCGTTTTTCCAAATCGGATCATTTATATATCATCGGCGATGTTGTGGATCGCGGCCCGCACGGCATCAAGCTGCTGCAATTCATCCGCCAGCAGGAAAATATGACGCTCCTGATGGGCAATCATGACCTGATGCTGCTTCAGAGCCTCCAGCATTTTGATGAGCCGGACGGTACGGACTGGTTTGACCCGCAGACCTACGCCGGATTGTGCCACTTGTCTGCGCAGGAGCGCGCAGAGCTTGCACAGTATCTCACCACCCTTCCGCTGTTCCTGACTGTCTCCGCAGGCGGACAGGATTATTTTCTTGTGCACGCCTGTCCCGCACCGATAAATGCATCTAACGAAGAGGCACTGGAATATTTTCTCTGGGCACGCGTGTCTCCCGATGACACGTTTGACATGCCGGTGATCGCCGGACATACGCCGACCGCCTATTATCAGGAAAAAGTTCCGCTGCGCATCTGGCGGAATGGCAATTATACCGACATTGACTGCGGGACAGCCTTCCGTTCCGCCGTCCCCGGAGGATGTCTTGCCTGCCTGCGGCTGGATGACAACAAAGAATTTTATGTATAACATGGAAATGTTGCCAGATATGTGATAGAATAACCATACCGCATCGGTGATGCTATTACCATAGAGGAGAATGTATCATGAGAGAAGTATGTGTAAGAGGCTGCTCCATCGGAACGGGCATGCCGAAAATCTGTGTTCCGATTGTTGCGCGCACCATGCGTGAAATTTTTTC
>CALYTA010000309.1 GCA_945486175.1 uncultured Clostridia bacterium
AACGGCGATACCACCGCGTGGGTATCGCCGTGTTGCATGTTGTACAGAAAAATAGATGGCAGACTTCCGGACCTCGTACAGGTTATATAAAACAACAGAAAAACGACGTCTAGACACCAATTTCCGAAGGAATTGGGAGAATTCCAGAACTTCTGCAATTTTGTCACTAATTCATGTGACAGTTTTTTCATGACATGTTGCAGATTGTTTGCGGACAAAAATGCAACATTTTTGTCAGTAATTGGTATGAATTAAGAAATGCAATGGAATTTTTCAGAGGAACATTGCCAATAAAATGCGCAATATTCGATCAAAATTGGACAAAGTGCCAACTGTGTCATGAATACTTGCGGACAAAAATGCCACAGATATTGGTTGCCTTGTCAGGAAGTTGATGGTAAAATTTCAATTGTAAGAGGAAAGGGGGCAGCAAAAATGTCATCATCCCCACGGAAGCAAGGAGATCAGGATACGCATGTACAGCTGACATCGCGCCAAAAGGCGATTATTCAGATTCTGACAAAGTTTACTGCCTCCCGCCCGGTGACAGTTGCCATGATTTCCGAAATGATGGGCGTCAGTTCCCGCACAATCCTGCGCGAGATTCCGCACATTGAACAATGGATGACACAAAATGATTTTCATTTTATCCGCAAGCCGGGTGTCGGGCTGATTCTGGACGAGAGTGTTGAAAACCAGAAGCTGATCCTCGAACTGCTGGAAGTGGAATCCATTCCGAAGGAATACACCAAGGAGGAACGGCGTCGACGCATTCTCGGCGAACTGCTGTATGCGGAAGAGCCGCTGAAATCCTATTATTTCACTTCGAAGTTCCATATTTCGGAGGGTACGCTCTCCAGCGATCTCGATGAGGTCGGGCACTGGCTGGAAACCTATCACATTCGCCTCATCCGGCGCCCGGGTCTGGGCATCCTGCTGGAAGGAGACGAACGCAGCTACCGTCAGGCGATTGCCAATGTGGTGTATGAGAGCATTGACGAGAGCCAGATCATGCAGCTTCTTTGCGGCGAACCGTCAGAGGATGTCATGTCCGTAACTGTACATAACCGCGTGTTCGGACTTCTCGATCATGACACAACATCCAAGGTTGAGAAAATCCTGATGGAGTCGGCACACCGACTGCACATTCATTATACTGACAGCGCATATGTGGGACTGATTGTCCATATCGGACTGGCCATCAAGCGCATCCAGAACAATGAGAAAATCGAGATGGAGCCGGAACGGCTGCAGAAGCTGATGATGCTCCCCGAATTTTCCGTTGCGGAGGAAATTTCAGATCGGCTGCAGGAAACTTTTCATGTAAGGATTCCGCGCGGCGAGGTTGGATTTATCACCATGCATCTGTCATCCTCCAGAATCTGGCCGACCGGACGGCAGGCCAGACGAAATATTGACAGCATCAATCTCCGTCAGCTTGCGACCGATTTGATTGAACAGGTGGAACAGAAAATCGGTATTGTCCTGCATGACAGTGACAGCCTGCTGGAAGACCTGTGCAACCACATGGCACCGACCATCAGTCGGCTCTCCATGGGAATCCAGATTGAAAACGCACAAATCGACTCCATCCGGGAGGAGTACCCCGAAATTATGGAGGCAACGCGCGAAGCCTGTCTTGATATTCTCTGTCCGGAGGTCGGTGTGGAAGATGTTCCGGATTCGGAGGTTTCTTTTCTTGCGATGCACTTCGGTGCGGCACTTGAGAAAAAACTGCAGCAGCTTCAGACGATTTCCGCTGTTGTTGTCTGTCCGACCGGCATTGGCACATCTCGAATCCTCGAGGCCGGACTCAAAAAGGCCTTTCCCAATATTGATGTACATGGCACGATCTCAGCGTTCCGAATTGACACAAAAAAGCTGCGGGAGCAGGGCATTGACGTGATTATTTCCACAGTCAACCTGACGACCGATTATCCCTGGATTTGTGTCAGCCCGATTTTGCAGGCACAGGATCGCCGTCAGCTTGAGAGCATGATGGTATCCCTTCAGGATAAAAAACGTGAGCATCCGATCTCGCAGGCATACCGGCAGATGACACGCGAAGACATTCGCCACATCGCTTATACCGGTTCTGAGCTGCTGAATCTGGTGGAAAATCTCCGGTTTGATACACTGTCTGCGGCGCATTCGCGCGCTGAGGTCATTGCAAAAGCAGGCACACTGTTCGCCGACAATGATCGCTCTGCCGCCGATATCGAGGCCGGTCTGTATGAGCGCGACCGGATTGCAGATACCTATGTCAAGCAGTTTCATGTGCTGATGCTGCATTGCCAGACAAATATGATAGATCATGCGCGTTTCGGTTACATCAGACTTGATCCTCCGCTGTATGAGCAGGGGCGCGTTATCTTCGGAGCGCTGGTTATGCTGGCGCCTGATACCTCGGATGAGGATGTTGTGGCACATCACCTGATCGGTGCGATCAGTTCACTTTTGGTTGAGAATAAGACACTCTTAGGTCAGCTTCGTTCGGGAGACTG
>CALYTA010000310.1 GCA_945486175.1 uncultured Clostridia bacterium
AGTCGAGCTGCTCAGTGCGGCGACCGGGACAAATCCGTATACATATCCCAATAAGTCCATTGGCCTGCTCGGCTGGTTTTATTTCGCCAATTCGCAGAGCGCGATTTTGGCGGCACTTGTCCCGGTGCTGCTGATGCAGGCAATCCGGTCGAAAAAAACACTGTGGACCGCGGCGGCAGCGGTGGTTTCATTCGGCGTGCTGTATCTGTTTGCGACGCGGCTGGCGTTTTTTGCTATTTTTGTCAGCGCAGCTGGATTGATTCTCGTCATGCCTCTGTGCCGCAGGCTGGACAAAAAGGCAGCAGCCATTTTGCTGGTCGGCGCGGTTGTCTGCGGCGCGGGCTATTTTGTCTCTCCGATGTACCGCAATCAGGCGGAGCATCAGGATATTGTACGCGAAAAGCAGCAGCGCGCAGATGAAATGATTGCACAGGCAGAAGCGGAATACGGAACAACAGCGGAGCAGTCGCCGGAGCTGTGCCTGCTCCCGGTCTATGAAGAGCATCTGGGCGGCCTGGTTGACCGGTTCGGTGCAGAGCGCGTGATGCAGGAGTATGGATATTCCCGCGATGCGGAACGTTTGTCCGGCTGGCGTGAGATGAAAATCACATATTGCCGACTTCTGATGGAGGACACCGGCCTGCCTGCCGTACTGTTCGGCATGGAACTGTCCGATATGACATGGGACGGCGAAACCTATGATGTGGAAAATGATTTCCACGGTGTCTTTTTCCTGTACGGTATTGCAGGGCTTGCTGTATTTGTGCTGTTCCTGCTGTATTTTGCATGGCTGATTGCGCGCGCCATGCTGCGCGATTTTTCCCGGTATTTCACCCTCGAAGCGGGTGCATTCGGCATATCGCTGTGCCTGCTGCTTGTACATGTCTACTGTACGGCAGGCGTTGTGCGCCGTCCGAATGCCTCGTTCTATCTGTCAGTTGTGCTGGCTGTGATCTATTATTTTGTAAAAATAAAGTCATATGGCACGGAGCGGGCAAAGCTGCCGCCTGCTTGACAAGTTTCCTGTCGAACGGTATAATGTGTTGCGTTATATGTGAGAACTTTGTATGTTTTTTGCATATGGCAAATAGAGAAAGGATCGTATTAGGAGTCTATGATGGCTGTTCAATTGTTGGAGCGATGCCGGTCAGTGCTGAAAAAGCATCTGGCTGTGTGTATCTTTATTTTATTCGCCGCCCAGCCGGCGATGGATGTCCTGTCCTTCTGGCTGGAAAAGCTGGGAATGAGCACTGCGCCCTCGCTGCTGCTGCGCATGCTGGTGCTGGCGGCGACAGCGCTGGCGGGCTATATCCTTTCCGACCGCCGGAAATATTACTGGTATCTTGCGGCAGTCTGTGCAGGATTTTTTGTCCTGCATATGGCGGGCTGTTTCATTGCGGGATATGTCAGCCCGATTGCGGATTTCACAAATTATGTCCGTGTCATCCAGATTCCGCTTTTTACCTTCTGCTTTATTTCATTTTTAAAGGCAGATTCGCGCGCATTCCGCTGGATCAAAACCGGATTTTTAATCTCCTTCGGTATCATCACGGTTGTCGTCCTGCTCAGTGTTATCACGGGCACCAACCCACACACCTACGTGGACACGCAGTCCGGTATTCTCGGCTGGTTCTCGACCACCAATTCCCAGGCATCCATTATGAGCATGGTAACGCCGGTGCTGCTCTGCATGGCATACCGGGCGAAAAATCCGTGGATTCTGGCCATTACAGCAGTGCTGAGCTGCGGCCAGTTGTATTTTCTCGGAACCCGGCTGGCGTATATGGCGATTTTTGCCTCAACAATCGGCATTATTTTTGTCACAGCTGTATGCGGACGTGCCAATAAAGAAAAATATGGTATTCTCGTGCTGGTTGCGGTAATCAGCCTCGCAGGTTTTAAAATCTCCCCGATGTATCAGCATCAGATGAGCTACGGTCAGACCATGCAGGAAAAGCAGAGTGTGCTCAACTCGATGTCCGCTGACCGCGGCGCTGCGGTTCTGACAGAGGAGGAGAAGGAAGAAGAAACCAACCTCGACAAGATGCGCGCGTTCAATCAGATTTATGTCTATTACCGCTCCGATCTTGTACAGCGGTTCGGCGTAGAAAAAGTTATGGAAAACTGCGATTTTTCCACCAATGTTTCGGAAATTACCGGTGCGCGCATGAGCAAAATTATGTTCTGTTCGCTGCTGATGGATGAAGAGCCGTTCACGTCCCGCCTGTTCGGTCTGGAACGCGATAAGATGGTGTACAAGGGCGAAATGTATGATGTAGAGAACGATTTCCACGGCATTTATTTCCTGTATGGCATTGTCGGTCTCATTCTGTTTCTGGCGTTTCTTGCCTATTTTCTGTATCTCGTCGCCTGGGCACTGGTAAAAGATGCGAAGAAATATTTTACGCTGGATGCGGGTGCCTTCGGTATTTCGCTGCTGCTGGCGCTGATCAACGCGTATAATACGGCGGGTATCCTGCGCCGTCCGAATGCTTCGTTCTAT